>DASXVS010000007.1 GCA_036504095.1 Armatimonadota bacterium
TGCCACCCTCCAGCACCAGGCTCGCCAATCGTTTCCGTGACTGCATAAGCGATTGCTCCTGAAATGGCATCCCACACCTCCCGAGCGAAGTGTAAAGGATGTCTTGTCAGAAACTGTCCACCATCTATTGTCATCAGACAGAATTGGGGGTTAGGGGGCCCTTAGGCCAGTATCGCGTTCACCTCCGCCCATACCTGCTCGTCCGTGAAGCCCATCAGTTCCACGCTCTTGCTCGGGCACGTCGCCTGGCACGTTCCGCAGCCCTGGCAGACGCCGGGGTTCACGTCCGCGACCACCTTCACCAGGTTGCCCTTGCGGTCTCGAATCTCCATGCGCGTGATGGCGCCGTACGGGCAGACGCGCTCGCACGTGAAGCATCCGGCGCAGACGTTGGTGTTCACGCGCGCCACGGTCGGCTCGCGCTCCAGGCTCTCGTTGCTGAACAGTCCCAGCACCTTCGATGCCGCCGAACTGGCGGTCGCGACCGTGTCCGGGATGTCGCGCGGCGCCTGGCACGCGCCGGCCAGGAAAATGCCCGCGGTGTTGGTCTCCACCGGCCGCAATTTCGGGTGCGCCTCGTTCAGGAAGCCGTGCTTGTCGTACGAGATGCTCAGCTTCTGCGCGAGGTCCTTGATGCCGGGCTGCGGGCGCATGGCTGTCGCCAGGACGACCATATCGGCGTCCAGCGTGACAGGTTCACCGCCCAGGGTGTCGAAGCCGACGACCTTGATCACGTCGCCATCGCGATACATCCGCGAGACGCGGCCGCGCATGTACACCGCTCCGTCTTCCTCGATGGCGCGGCGCGTGAACTCCTCGTAGCCCTTGCCGGCGGCGCGGATGTCCATGTAAAAGACCGTCGCCTTGCCGCCGTGCACCTTGTGTTTGTACAGCATCGTGTGCTTGGCGACATACATGCAGCAGATCTTGGAGCAGTACTCGATGCCCTTCGCGCGGTCGCGGCTTCCGACGCATTGAAGGAATACGATGCGCTTCGGCTCCTTGCCGTCGGACGGCCGCTGGATCTTGCCGCCGGTCGGCCCCGAGGCTGACGCGAGGCGCTCGAACTGGAGGCCGTCGATCACATCCGGAATCTCGCCGTAGCCGTATTCGCCGTATCCGCTGATGTCCGGGGAGTCCTGCTGCTTGCCGACCGAGTATAGCGAGTAGCCGGTGGCTACCACGATGGCGCCGACCTTCTCCTCGATCAACTCGTCCTTCTGATCGAAATCGATGGCGCCGATGGCGCAGGCATCAACGCACTTCCCGCACGCGTTCGCCTTCCCCTTGGCCAGCGACATGAAGCCGGCGCACCGCTTGCGGTCGATCACCGGGATGTTCGGGACGGCCTGGGGGAACGGCGTGTAGATGGCGGTCCGTTTGGACAGGCCGGCGTCGAACTCGTTGGCCACTCTCTTCTGCGGACAGACGGTCTGGCAAGCGCCGCAACCGGTGCAGAGGTCCGCGTTCACGGAACGCGCCTTCTGGCGGATCGTGACCGTGAAGTTGCCGATGTAGCCGCCCACCGATTCGACCTCGCTGTACGTCATCAGCTTTATGCGCGGGTGCTGGGCGACCTCCACCATGCGCGGCGTAAGGATGCATTGCGAGCAGTCCAGGGTGGGGAACGTTTCGGACAACTGGCTCATGTGCCCACCGATCGATGGGTCCTTCTCGACCAGGATCACGTCACGCCCGCCGTCCGCGATGTCCAGCGCCGCCTGGATGCCGGCGATGCCGCCGCCGATCACCAGCGCGCGGCGCTCAACCGGGATGGAAATCGATTGCAGGGGAGCGTTGCGCTTTACCTTCTCGACCATCAGCCGCACCAGGTCGATAGCCTTGGCCGTCGCCGCGCCGCGGTCCTCGTGGATCCACGAGCAGTGTTCGCGGATGTTGGCGATCTCGCAGAGGAACGGGTTGAGACCGGCGGTGGCGCAGACCTTGCGGAACGTGCGCTCGTGCATATGCGGTGAGCACGAGGCTACGACCACGCCGGTCAGCATGTGCTCGACAATTGCCTGGCGGATCATCGCCTGGCCAGGTTCGGAGCAGGTGTACTTGTTGTCCGAGGCGAACGCCACGCCCGGGTGGTTCCGGGCGGCCTCGGCGACGGCAGCGCAGTCCACGGTGCGCCCGATGTTCTCGCCGCAATGGCAGACGAAGACTCCGATACGCGCCATCACGCCACCTCCTTCGCCGCCGCGGCGGGACGATTATCCAGCAGGCTCCGCACGCTCACGAAATGCCGGTCAAGCCCCAATTCCTTCGCCGGCAGGCCCAGAGCCAACCCGACCAGTTGCGAGATGTAGAAAACCGGCATCGGGGCTTCGCCGCGGTTCGCCATCGCGCTCTGGCGGAAGTCCAGGTTGGAGTGGCACATCGGGCATGCGACCACGAGCGCTTCCGCGCCGGCCGCGCGGGCATCGGCCAGGATGGCGCGCCCCAGACGGACGACTGAGCCCGTCCTCGGCACCGACATCGAGCCGCCGCAGCACTCCAGTCGCAGGTTCCACGATACGGGCTGCGCTCCCGCGGCCTTCGCCACGTCTTCCATACACGTGGGGTTCTCCGGATCGTCGCTTCCGCTGACCTCCGGCGGGCGCATGAGGAGGCAGCCGTAATAACAGGCGACCTTCATACCGTCCAGCGGCTTGGTGGCCTTCGCCTTGATGCTTGGGATCGCCTCGCGAAGGACGTCCACCACGGTCCGGACCTTTACCGAGTTTGCGAAGGGCCGGCCGATGATCTTGGGCATCTTTGCCGCCAGTTCAGAATCGGTAGCGACCTCGTGACTGGCGCGCGCCAGGCGGTTGTAGCACGCAGCGCATGGCGCCAACACGGCATCGTGTCCTGCGGACTCGGCCAGCGCCAGATTGCGGGCGGGCAGGGCCAGCGAGAGGAGGTGGTTCACGGAGTGTGCCGAGGTTGCGCCGCAGCACGACCAGTCGTCCACTTCCTTCAACTCGATGTCCAGCGCGCCGGCGGTCAGGCGGACGCTCTCGTCGTACTCGCGCGCCGTGCCCTCCAGCGAGCAGCCGGGATAGTATCCGATTGTCATTGCCCATCCTCCTCGCACGCCTTGAAGATCGCGCGGACCTCGTCCACTCCCTCGATTTTCGGCGGCTTCAGGTGGAGCTTGCCACGTTGGAACATGCCCGGACCGGAGGTGGCGTCCGCGAACAGCGCCCCGCTGCGCAACTTGTAGCTGACCATCATGCCGAGTTCGGAGATGCGGCCGTGCGCTTTGATCTGGTCCAGGAACGCGTGGTGGAACGCCGAGAACGGTTTGGGCAGGGCATCGGGCAGTTGCTCGACCGCCATCGCCTTCAGAGCGTCGATGACGCTGGCCGGATCGCAGTCGTTGGGGCAGCGCGCGGTGCAGGTCTCGCAGCCCAGGCAGAGCCAGAGCGATTCCGAGGCCAGCAGTTGCTCGCGGCGGTCCAGGCCGGCCAGGCGGAGGACATCGTGCGGCCGGTGGTCGGTCTCCGCGGCCATCGGGCAGCCGGCGGAGCATTTTCCGCACTGGTAGCATTTGGCGGGGTTGCGGCCGGTTCGCCGCAGCAACTCGTCCGCGAGGGTTGGCAGGTGTGCTGTCGCGTTCTCGCTTTGAACGGTTTGGGCTTCCGTGGACATCATACGGGGCTCCTCGTTGTCAGAACCCGGATGGCGGGCACCCGGGCACAACTAATCCTGCCATATTATGTATCCGAGCAAGTTCATAACGTCCAGAATCACATCATTCCGCCGCGTCGCCGGCAGGCGGATCTCGGTTTTGAACGCCCCAAAGAGGGTGATTTCCTGCCGTGGCAGGCAGCACGTCACCCCACGATCTCCCGCACGATCCGCAGGAAACGCGGGAGTACGGGCGAAGTTTCGTCCGCGCGGTAGGTGACGCTGAGATCGACCGTCGGGACGGGCGGCGCGAGCGGGCGGTATACCACACCCTCGCGGTGGAGGTTCCGGGCCGCCGCGGGCACAAGGGCGATCCCGATGCCGGCCGCAACGAGGCTGACGGCTGTCTGGAGTTCCCCCGTCTCCTGCACTACGCGTGGCGGGACGCCGGACTGCGTGCAGAGTTCCAGAATGAACTCGGCATAGCGGGAGTCGCGCCGGTGCGGGAACAGGATGATCGGTTGCGATGCGATCTCCGCCAGCGAGACGGAATCCTGGCGGGCAAGGGGATGCAGCGAGGGAAGCGCGCCCATCAACGGCTCGTTCATCACGCTCTCCAGCACGATCCCACCCTCCGCCACCCCCAGGCGGGAGAAGCCGACGTGAATTCGCCGCTCGCGCAGGGCCTGGTTCTGGTCGCGGCCCAGAATTTCCATCAATTCCAGCTCCACGTCCGGGTACCGCTCCCGGAACTCGCGCAGGATCTCCGGCAGGTGGCTGTAGATCGCCGATGACACAAACCCGATGCCC
Organism: Armatimonadota bacterium; assembly: GCA_036504095.1. Lineage (NCBI taxonomy): Bacteria > Bacillati > Armatimonadota > Armatimonadota bacterium. Next base: position 4,426 of record DASXVS010000007.1, read on the forward strand.
AGCCAGCCGGCTTCACCACGCCCCACGCGTCGCGCCCGCTCGCCGGCCCGGTCTACACGATCGAGGATGTCCTGCGTATCGGTCAGGAATGCCTTGCCCGCGTCCGTGAGCTGAACGCGGCGGCTGGTCCGCGCGAACAGCGGCGTTCCAATTTCGCTCTCCAGTTGGCGGATCTGCTGGCTCAACGGTGGCTGCGCCATGAACAGGCGCTTCGCCGCGCGACCGAAGTGCAACTCCTCCGCCACGGCCAGGAAATAGCGCAAGTGCCTCAGCTCCATGGGATAAAGACCTCCTGAGTCTCAATATAGCCTGAAACAGATATTGGACGTATCAGTGAGCGCGACGGATCATGAGTATAGGCATGCGCGGGTTTCGATACGCCGCGCCGGACGGAACGGAGTCACAGATTGAGAGAAGAAGCAGGCGTTGCCGTGCTCTCGCGCCCCGCGGCGCGGAGCGCGAGGATCGAAACAAGAGAGGCGGTGGAACGGGATCGGCTCACGACCCCGCTGCTCGTCACGATGGCTGCGGCGTGCGCGCTTGGCATCGCCAACCTCAATTACAGCCAGCCTCTGCTCGGTCAGATGCAGCGCAGTCTGCACACGTCCATCCGGGCCGTCGGCTCGCTTCCGATGCTGACGCAAGTGGGATTCGCGGTCGGCGTTCTCTTCCTGGCGCCCCTGGGCGATATCCTCGAACGCCGCCGGCTCATCCTTGCGATGCTGGCCCTCGTGACGATCTCACTGGCGGCCGCCGCCCTGGCACCAAGCCTGCCGTTTCTCTGCGGAGCCAGCCTCGCCATCGGCGTCACCAGCGTCATCTCGACGCTCGTCCTGCCTTTCGCCGTTTACCTGTCGCAACCGGATCAGCGCGGGCGGACGGTGGGAACCATCGCGGCTTCCATGCTCATCGGCCTCCTGTTGTCCCGCACTATCAGCGGGATAGTCGGGCAGGCGTTCGGCTGGCGTGTGATGTACGGCGTGGCCGCGGGCACGATGATCGTGCTCGCTCTTGTGTTGAAGGCGCTGCTGCCACGGAGCCGGCCCGCCTCGGCGATGTCCTACGGCTCGCTCATCCGGTCAACGCTTGGGCATATCCGCACGGAACCCGTCTTGCGCGCGGCGACCCTCAACGGGATGCTCCTCTACGCTGCGTTATGTGCGTTCTGGGCAACGCTGGTCTTCCTGGTCGAAAGCCCTTCGTACCGCATGGGATCGGCTCAGGCCGGGTTGTTCGGTCTGCTGGGCGCCATCAGCGCGCTGGCGGCTCCGTTTGTCGGCCGCCTGGCCGACCGGCATAGCCCCCGCATGCTCGTGGGCGTCGCGTCGCTCGTGATGCTGGCAGGCTTCGTGTTCCTGGCGGTCGCCGGCGCCCACCTTGCCGGGCTTCTGGCGGGAATCGTCCTCCTCGACGTCGGCGCCCAGTCCGCCACGATCTCCAACCAGGCGAGTGTGTACAGCCTTGCCGAGGAAGCGCACAGTCGTCTCTACACGGTCTATCGCGCAGGCTACTCGCTGGGCGGGTCCGTTGGCGCGTTTCTGGGAGTGTACGCCTGGAGCATCCGGCAATGGGCCGGCGTGTGCGCTGTCGGGATCTCCCTGGTGACGGTCGCGTTGCTCGTTCATCTCCGTACCAGCCGGGCACAGCGGTAAGGGTGGGGGCGCCTCCCGCCTCCGCCCGGCTCACATGTTTGGTGGTCTGCCGGTACCGATCGGCGTCCGCCGCGGGGGGATTCCCCTGGCCCTGTCTGCGGCGTATCGAAGGGTGTACACGATCAGTCCCTTCACGTCCGGGTCCGTTTCGCCCGGCAGGGCGTTGCGCAGAACTGCCAGCGCCTCTGCGGTCCCGATGTCGGCCAGAGCGATCACGGCATTGGTGCGGTCAACAGGACGCGACGCCTTGCTCTGGAGCACCTCCCCAACGGCCGATGCCCAATTGACTTTCTGCCCACCGTATGCGGCCCCGGGCAGTTTCGCGTACAACCGCACCGCTGTCAGGGCCCTGCTGACAAGACTCGGCGCCTTCAGGCTCTCCACGACGATCGCATATTGCGATGCGTCGCCCAACTGCCCGAGCACCTCCGCCCCTTCCAGGCGGGCCAGGGGCGTTTTCGCCTCGGCCAGGATGTCTCGAGCGGAAAACAGAAGGCGGCTGCGCGTGTTCAGGCTGAGCCCACCGGACCTCTGCGCGATGCGCGCGGCCGCCAGGATCGCGTTCCGCCGCACCTCTTTGCCGGTGGCATCGCTGGACCTTGTCTCGGCCAGAGCCATCACGGGGCTCAATTGCTCGAATTTACCGATCCGGCCCAGCGCGACTAACGCCGCGATCCTCGCCGACCACGAAGGGCTGCGGAGTCCCAGAACCAATCCGGTGGGCGTCGCCGCGATACCGTGGCTCTGTAGTGTGCGGAGGAGGTCACGCGGAATGGCCGCATCCAGCGGTTCCGCGGGCTGAAACTGCGCCCGCCCAGCCGCCCCCGCCGTCAGTGCGAAGTAACCGGCGCCAAGCAAAGCAGCGATCGTGCACAGAGTCCTTCTCATTCGTTTTGCCCCCGGTTGGATTCCGCGACCGCGATTTCCGGGCGGAGCACGCGCGACAAGGCGTTCCGCTCTCACGCGATTTTACCCCTCCGCCGGCCCGTTTGTCGAGGCTTCGCAAGGAGGGGTACCCGTTCGGCAGAGACTTGAGTTCAAGGGCTTCGATCCTGCATCAACCTGCGAAGTATGGCCGCCCCGAAACCCTTACAGCCCCACAGACTGACGAAGCAGGCGTACGGCATCCAACAGGTCAACGCGGCCCGAAGCAACCGCATCCAGCGTGGCCGCATTGTTGCGGTTCACGATGGACATGCCGGCGGCTATCGCCAGGGCAGCGGCGGGTGCGTCGGGGGCCACGAACGACCATTGCTGATTGTCCCCTCCGCTCCACGCCCACTCATTGAGGAGGGTGCCTGGCAGAGTGCTGCTGTCCGGCACGTTGATCGCCCCGCCGCCTCCCCTGGAAACAAGCCTCCAATAGCCATCCGTTGTCTGCTCGATGAGCCAACGCTGGCAGTTGTTGTTAAACCATGGATACTGGTCGATGGCGGTTCCATTCCCGGTGTTGCAATTGTACAGGTCAACGACCTTTCCGCTTCCGGCGGACGTGATCCTGCAGTATCCGTCGAGCCCGGTCTGGGGGGTGCCGCCCACGGTGTTCATCACGTACCATTTTTGAAACGCGCTGCCGGTGTAGGCGCTCTGGTCCAGGGCCGCGCCGTCCGCGGTGCCGCTGTCGTGAACCGTGAGCGCGAGTCCGCTCGATTTGGAGATGATCTTGTACGTCCCGCCGGGCAGTTCGTATCCGGCGACCGGCCAGCCGTCCGAGCCCCACAGCAAGGTCTGGAGGTTCAGCGTGCTTGCGCCATAGTTGGTGCCGTCCGACTCCAGATGGTAAGTGAACCGCTCAATCGTGCCGTCGTTGTACACGCCCATATGGCCCGGCCCGATTTTGTTGCCGGCCGAGGCGAGAAAAAGAGTCCCGCCGCCGCTCAGCAGGTTCTTGCCGGCCTTGTCCAGGTACGGCCCGGTGATGCTGGCGGAACGCCCCATCATGATGTGGTAGGTACTGTTCGCGCCCGCACAGCACGTTCCCGCGTTATAGAAGAGGTAGTAGTAACTGCCGTGCGGCAGAATGTACGACGCCTCGATGTTGCTGGAAGCGAGGTGGTAGATCGCCGAGGCCGGGGAGAGCCGCAGTCCGGTCGTGTTGTCCAGCCTTGTGAGACCGATGCCATAGCCGTTGTAAGAACCGTAAACCAGCCACAGGTTCCCGCCGCTGTCGTAGACCGGCGCGGGGTCGATGCAGTTCGGGCCGGCGGTCGAGGTAGACGACTGCACGATCATTCCCTGATCGGTCCAGTGGTAGCTCGCGTCGCCGGGATCCAGCGTCGGATTCGTCATCAGCCCGATCACGGAATTGGGGCTGCCAAACGTGGAAAAGGACCAGTAGAGGTGGTACAGCCCGCCGAAATACACGATGTCCGGCGCCCAGCACACGTTTCCCGTATTTCCGGGCGAGGCGTTGCGCGCCCATTGAGGCACGCCGTTCGCGGAATCGTTGGCCGCGAGCACAGACTGGCCGTTGCTCCAGTGCACCAGGTCGACGGAATAGCGCATCTGGATGTTGGCCCCGGTGGCGTACACGTAGTACCGCCCGTTGCACTTGATGATCCGTGACGGGTCGTGTGTGCCGAACTGCCCCTGCAGGACGATGGCCGAAGCAGACGACATGGCGATCCAGGCCGCCAGACCAGCGGCCACCAATCCGATCATCGAGGCGCGAAGGCGTTGCAGCATTCTGAGCGCTCCTTTCCTTCGATCAAGTGTAGCAATCGGCGGCGGAATGCTGCCGCATATCAGCACTTCGCGATTCTCCGCTGGCATCTCCCGGCGCCGAAGCGCACATATTGTGGGCAGTAGTCGTTCTTGAAAGGATATCCTATGCCGTCCCTTTTCACTTTCGCGCTCGCCTGCGTAGCCGTCGCGCTGCCGTTCGCCGCCGTGGCCGCCGAGAGTACCGCGCCGGCAGGGCCGGACGCCGTGACCGCCGGAAAATTCACCAAGGTCTACGACCCCGGCATCGGTGAAGAGAGCAACTGGTACATCAACGACCACTGCATCATCCGGGGCAGCGAAGGACTATGGCACATGTTCGGCATCACGCACGCCGAGCCGCTGAATCCCGGTGATGAGCGCCATTTCGCGCACGCCACGGCGAAGACCTTGCTCCAACTGCCCTGGCAGAAGCAGCCCTATGCCCTGTCTTTCGACCCGTCAAAAGGGGAAACGCACCTGTGGGCGCCGCATGTGGTCGAGAACAATGGGACGTATTACATGTTCTACTGCGCCGGTGGGCCGGACGGCGCGCACTCCCGCATCCACCTCGCCACGTCGAATGACCTGTTCAAATGGACACGGCACCCCGCCAATCCGATGCTGATCGACGGTTTCGACGCGCGCGACCCCATGGCGCTGAAGGTCGGCGGCAAATGGGTGCTGTACTACACGGCCAACGCGAAGCCCGAGGGCGGCAACCACGTCGTGGCTTATGTGACCAGCGATGACCTCGTCCACTGGAGTCACAAGGGCGTCGCGTATACGGATCCGGAAACGGGCACGTTCGGCGGCCCCACCGAGTCGCCTTTCGTGGTGCGCCGCGGCAAATTCTGGTACCTGTTCATAGGGCCGCGTGGCGGTTATAGCGGCACGGACGTCTTCCGCAGCACCGATGCGTTCCACTGGGACATCGCGGAGAAGGTGGGGCACATCCCGTCCCATGCCGCAGAGGTGATTCGCGATACCGATGGCAAGTGGTATGTCACCCGCGCCGGTTGGGGCGAGGGAGGCCTCTACATCGCGCCGCTGAACTGGAACGACGGCCAGAGCGACGCCGACACATCCATGCCGCCGCCCCGCAAGAGTCGCACGCCCGCCGCGCGCTGAACAGGTCTCGGACCCGGGTGTGTGATCCGCCGTGCCGGACCCCGGCGCGCTTGGCTGCCGCAGCCCATCACGATTCACACATTTGGTCATCTCGTCATACACAAAAAGTATGGCGGAAAAACCACCGCATAGTGTATAATCGTTCTTTATGGAGGCTCACGAGCTGCCGGGAACCGGGAGCCACTTGTTTTCGTTACGTATTCACAAGGTTTTTTGGGGATGGCTGCGAATACCTGAAGCTGAAGAGGGCGCCCCGGCGGCGTTCTTCAGCGGTGAATAATGCAGATATAAGGGGTGTATGAGCGACGGGCGTTTCCACGCGTGCCCGCCGGTCTGCGGTTGAAGGAGAGGTCTGGTTATCCGGAACAGGCGTCTGGTTGCCAGAGTGTCGGATGAATCGCAAGGAGGACCAATAATGAAGTCCAAGACCAGGTCGCAATCGCCAGGGTTCACGTTGATCGAACTTCTGGTAGTTATCGCAATCATCGCTATCCTCGCCGCCATTTTGTTTCCCGTATTCGCGCGCGCCCGTGAGTCCGGCAAGCAGGCGACCTGTCTGAGCAACCTCAAGCAGATCGGCGTCGGCATCAATCTGTATCAATCGGACCACGAAGACCGGTTCCCCCTGGGAATCGATTTCACGGACGCCGCCATCGGCGGGCTGGGCGGCTGGAAGGGCGCTTTCCCAAACTCGGGTTACTACGTGAATAAGCTGGCCATCGCGAAAGACCCCGTGGACGGCGACATACACGGTGGCTATCTCGAGCACGTCATGCGATCGTATGTCCGCAGCGAAGAAGTCTGGCGCTGCCCCGGCGACACGGGAATCGGAGGCATCGGCTACGCAACGGCGACAACCTACAAGCTCCCCTTCGCGCCGAAAGACCTGTCGAAGCCTGTGTGGCGCGTGTCTCGCGGCGCCGCGAAGTGGGGCGGCACGAGTTACGTTTACCGCACAGAACTCGGCCTCTGGGGCGCAACGGCCGGAAAACGCCTGGATCAGATCATCTACCCAGCCGGCTGTAACGTCGTTATGGACGCGGCGCACTATTGGCACCCGCGTCTCAAGCGCTCGCCGATCAGTGACAGCCAGACCGGCAACGCTGCGGACCTCGCGGACTACAGCAAGGGCAGCTTCAGCGTTTTGTTCGTCGACGGCCACGCGGCAAACGTGACAACGAAGGCTTACGATGAGGCGTGGAGCAAGACCACGCACTATATCCAGACAAGCTCCGGACAGGCTACCACGCCGTTCAAGTAACAAGTTACAGAGCGTGTGAAGAGGGCTCGTGGGAAGCGCTTCGCGGGGAGCTGGGCGTCCCCTCCGCGGCAGCCGCTGATGCGGGCCCTCCGAAGTCCGTGAGGTTTGGCGGAGATGGCCGTACCTGCGGCCACGCCGTAGGAGCGCAAATGACACCGATTGAGTGTTCTCCGCGCGATAAGTCAGCCGGCAAGGACGCCTTGTCCCACCGGTTGAACTTCGAAAGACTGCATCCGGACCCCTCGAGTCCCGGGTGCAGCAAAAGTGTCGGGCCAGCGTTGGCCCGGCGACCCGATCCCGCCGTTTCGCCTGAATGCCCTGGTGCAATGGACGTCAAGCGTGCATTCGTACATTTGTCTGGAACGGAACATGGGTCGATTGGCATAAATTGGCCGGTTCGATTTCCCGGGCGCTGCCACTCCATCGGGTGGCAAACGCTTGCTAGCGGGGAAAACGGTCCGGTCTGAGCCCGCGCCACCGCGAACGGGTGGCGGCTATGACCCTGACGACGTTGGCCTGTACACAGGCCGCCATGATTGAATTGAGGAGACACGGACATGACCGTTTCGAAAGGATCGAGGTGGATCGCAACTGCGTTTCTCCTCGGCATCGCCGGATATTATGCGGCGTATGCGCAGACTCCGCCATGGGCGGATAGCAACTACCGCTACCGGAGGCCGTTGACCATCAGCAATACCGCTGGCGCGGCCATCAACACCGGTGACGTGCTCGCCTACTCCTACATTCCCGGCTACGGGCCGTTCGACGGCAAGATGAGCACCAAAGATATCAAGATCTTCTGGCAGCCGGACAACGACATTACAGCGACCCATACGGATGTCAAGCAGGCGATGGTTGACCTTGGCGCTACCTCCGCCAAGATCCTCTTCTCCGCCAAGGCGCCCATCGCGGCCGGCACACCTCGCCCCTTCGCCAAGGGAACGGACAGCTCCACATTCCAGGAGACGGGCACGCCGCAGGGGTTGAACGCGGACGAAGAGGTCCGGGTTCTCACGATCCCGTTCTCGTTCCCCTTCCTCGGTGCGAATTACACCAAATTGACGGTGTCCACCAACGGATGGATCGCCTTCGAGTCCGGGCTCACAGACACCCATTATGGCGACCTTTCGCTGAAGAACGTTCTTGAAACTCGCAAGTTCATAACGCCGCTCGGGTACGACCTCGACACCAGTTCCTATGTCACCGGCGCAGATGTGTTCTATGACACGTCCGTCGCAGGCCAGGTAACGGTTCGATGGAAAGCGGACACATTCACGGATACCACGGTTCGGGCCCCGAGGATAAACACTTCGGTGACCCTCTTCTCGGACGGCCGGGTGCGGCTCAACTACGGGTCGGTGGTTACGCCGATCGCCAACCAGGAGCCGCCGTTTGGCTGCGACCTCGGGATCGCTACAGGCAACGTTAAAGACGACCTGCTGATCCACCTGCCGGTGCCGTACGACCTCAGTAACCACGCGCCGATCCTCTTCACGCCGAACCCGCGCAACGTTGTCACCGATTCGACCTACTACGTCTATTACGGCAACTCCACAGACACGGGCATACGAACCCCGCCCGATGCAGCCAACCTGACATACTACTCCTTCAAAACCCTCCCGTCGTCGTCGGCGCAGGGCGGATGGGTCGCAGCGTCCGGCAACCCGGACACGGGAACCATCTCCCGCGCAACCATCACGGGCGGGGGTTCGGTCATGAAGGTCGCCCCGCTTACCTCAACGGGGATGCCGCTCGCAATCGCCGCCGCGGGCCCGGATTTCACGGACCAGACCATCTACACCCGGCTTGAGCCTACGGGCTCGGGCGGCGTGGGCATAATGGCCCGTGCCAACGCCAACAACCAGGGCTACGGATTCGTGCTGAATGATTTCGCGAATCTGGACGGAGTCGGCACCACGACGCTGGAGCAGGGTATCATCGTTCGCTCGTCGCCCGCCAATACGCCGCCCGACTACACCGTAATCAGCGCCCACGCAGACGGCGCGGTGCCCACCACCAACTTCGCCAACGTGATTCTCCGCGTTGTCGGGTCCGCCGCCACCTCCAACATCGACGTCCAGGCGAAATCCTACTTGAGCGGCGGCATTGAGCCGGCCGGCTTCCAGTACGAAACAATCCCGGCTGCCGCGCTACCGCAGTTAAGCAGCGGCAAAGTGGGTGTTACCGGATCCGGTGGCGGGGGAACGGTCATCAGCGTTCCCCAGGTCAACTACGTCTACGTCGTGCCGAATGGCTTCGCGGAATACATTTCGGTTGCCACCGGCGCGGACAACACGGAGATCCAGCAGCCACCGCCGCCCGGCAAGGGTACGCTTGCCGGAACCGTTACGGACGCCGCGACCACGGCCCCCATCCCGGGAATCACCGTCACGATCACGCCGTCCGGCGGCGGTACGGCGATTACGCCGGCCCCGACGAATAACGCCGGTTTCTACACGCTGTACCTGGACCCGGGGACGTATAACGTGTCCTTCGCTTCACCGGGATACACCGAGCTGATTCAGACCGTATCGGTCGTGGCCGCGCAAACCGCAACCCTGAACGGCGCACTCGTCGCGCCCGAATTGGTCACCAACGGCGGCTTTGAGACGCCTGATCCGGCTGCGCCGGCCTATAAGCCGCTGGGCTGGTACCGCCGCGACTACGTAACTCCTGTTCCGGCCGGCGAGACCATTCCGGAGCCGAACCCCGCGGGCGAGGTTTACAACCCGGGCTGGAGATACGTCACCAACCAGGGCCACACGGGCACCCACTGCGTCGAACTTCGCGGCCCGTTCTACATTTCCTACCCCCAGACGAATGGCACCCCGATTATCTCGTGGGAACCGGAAGGCACGGTCCTTTCCATTAATGCGGACCCGACCTCCTTCGGTGACTGCCGGAGCAAGGGGCCGATGATTCCCGAGGCTTCCGGCGCTACATTCCACGTCACCGCGTGGGTGAAGAAGGTTGTCGATTCCGGTGCGACGGCGGGAGGCCAGGCGATCCTGCGCCTCCGCCCCGACATTGGCGGAGACGACCCCAGCGTCCTGCTCGGCGGCAACAGTGGCGTCCAGATTTCGAAAGACGGCAGCTTTGACTGGACCCAGCTGAGCTACAACTTCACCGTGCCATCTTCGGTGAATGGCAATTTCCTGCAGACGCGCCTCTACGGCTCCAGCCTGCTGGACGGCAACAGCGTGTTCTGGGACGATGTCTCCGTGCACCGCATTCAACTCCCGGTCTTCCGAGGCTCGCTGCATTCGTCGCCGGCGCCAGACGGGACCGTGACTCTCCTCAGCGGCGTAACCGTTGGGGTCCGCGAAGCGGGAGCGAACGGCATGTCTTCGCCGCTCGCGTCCGTGGATACGGATGCCCTCGGCCGATGGAGCCTCTCCTTCCTGCCCGATCCCGGCGTGAGCTACGTCGTGCAGGCCTACCCGGACGTCGCGTATGTGAACCAGCACGTGTCAGCCAGCGCCAACTTCCCGCTGCAACCCGCAACCAGCGTCACGGATATGACCTACGATCCGGCTCCGACGACCGATATCGCGCTGTTCCGGCCCGTGCTTGCGTATTCCTCCAGGGCCAATACGTCAAGTCTCCCCGGCAACGCCTTCGACGACGGCAACACCAGGTGGACCACGGATTCCACAACGCCTGCCGGCACCAACCCGCGCGGATACAATTTCCCGCAGTTCCTGGTTGTTGACCTAGGCCAGACGTACGACTTCTCCAAGATCAGCCAGATCGCGCTCCAGAGCTACAACAACGGGCCGGACCATTATCAGTGGCGGGTCAGCAACACACCGCCGCCTGCCAACCCCGACCTGTTCACGTACGTTGAAGCGGCCACCTACGGCACATTGCTCTACGACTCCCCGCAGAGCATCGGAGCCCGCTGGGCCCAGACACCCGGATATCAGGCCTATATGGACCTGGTGACCGCGCCGCAGCTCAAGCCCGTCTTCGGCCGGTACCTTGAGCTCTACATCGACAAGTACTACGGCTTCAACACGAACTTTGATTTCTATGAGATCAAGGTCGAATCCCTACCAGTGACGATTACCGGCAAGGTCGTCGACAGTGCCGGCAACCCGGTTGCAGGCGCCAAGGTCGGCCAGTTCCCGGATCCACCGGGCGTATGGACGACAAACGCTCTTGGTAACTTCACCGCCACGCTGCCGGGTACGGGAACGTACACCTTAACGGCGCACATCCCGTCGTCTACCGCCGCCACCGTTCAGCCGTTGTCCACCCCCGGCACCCTCACGCCGTATCCGGGCATGGCCGGCCCCGTTCTGATGCTGCCCGCTGAGGTTCCAAACCTGGTTGTCTCAGTCCTCGCGGATCCGGCGCGCACCGACCTCCAGACTGCAGGAACCAACCTGCCCGCCGCGGCAGGCGACAAGGACTTCACCACAAAGTGGGAAACCGATATCATCGCCGAAGCGCCCCCGGCGCCAACCGTCTCCCTGGATAATCCGGTCCACATCACCGCCGACCTCGGATCCGCCCAGCCGTTCAACCAGGTGATTCTCAACTGGGAGTACGACACAACGGCGTTCCACGTCGTCAACGCCACCCAGGACTACTCCATCGATGTCTCCAACGACAACACAACCTTCACCCCGGTGTACACCACGTTTGGCGGCAATGGCGGGTACAGGGCCGACCTGACCACGACGAACTGGCGCCTCGTGGCGCCCATCAAGTTCCCGACGCAGACCGCGCGATACGTCCGATTGACCATGTCCGGCCACATCGGCGACATCCTCGGCATGTGGGAAATGCAGGTGGGCAACGCGCCGGCAACCGTCGCGCCGTTCACCGTGGCGGACGTTCAGCGAGCCCTGCAGATTGCCTCCGGTTTCATCGTGGCAACACCTGCGGACATCTCGCGCCTCTCCAAGGACGGAGTCAAGATAACCATCCCGGACGCCGTACGCATCGACAAGACGGCCAACGGCCATTGATGACGTAGCGGATTCTGTCAGAGAAGAGCGGCGGCCCATCCGGACCGCCGCTCTTCTACGCCAAAGAAGCTATACCGCCTTCAACAATCCCTCGATGTCAATCTTGACCATTCCCATCATCGCCTTCATGACGCGCTGCGACTTTTCGGGATCGGGATCGTTCAGCAGTTCGCCCAGCACCCTGGGGATGATCTGCCAGGTTACCCCGAATTTGTCTGTAAGCCATCCGCATTCGATTACCTGCCCTCCGGCGGAGAGTTTATCCCACAACTCGTCCACTTCCTCCTGCGTCTCGCAGCTCACGAAGAACGAGATGGCCGGCGAGAAGTTGAACTCCGGCCCACCATTGAGCGCATAGAACTCCTGTCCCTCCAACTCGAATGTCACGTACAAGACCGATCCTTTCGGTCCTGGCCCTGCGTCTCCAACACGCGTAATGGTCCCTATCTTCGAATTCGCGAAGATGGAGACGTAGTAATTCATCGCCTCTTCGGCCTGGCCGTTGAACCACAGGAACGGGGTGATCTTCTGCATTACGCTCTCCTCCTTTTCTGACGAGCAGCGCTCATTGGCGCCATCTGGTGAATGTGACATGGAACCATACCCGTTCCGCGCAGTGCTTAACGGTCCTACCGCCCGATCGCTGTCCTCATCACGGACAACCGTACTTCGGCATACAATACCTCAGCGCGGCCCTTTGCCGCGCGTGCATTCAGTTTGGAGGAACCGTGTGAAGTCACTTCTCATCGTTATCAGCACGCTGATCACACTCACCGGCGGCGTCCGGGCGCAAAAACCGGTTGTTGTCACGGAACCGGATGTTTTCACCGATGCTCCGGACGTGGACGTCACCTACATCGAACGCACACCCCGATACGCGGCCTATACGCTCAGTTACGACGCGCCCGGTAAGAGCGGTCTCGGTGTGCCTACCAGCCCGAAGACAGGCAAGGTCATGAGCGCCACGGAAAACGCGGCCATGCAGCGCTGGCCCAAGGTCGGCGAGGAAGTGACCTACACCGCTCACTTCATCAACAAGGGGCAGCGCGACTATCCGGCCTTCCCGTACAAATGGCTGCTCGATGGCAAAGTGATTCAGGCGGGAAATCACAAGGATGTCCTGCCTTCGAGCGTGGAATCCACTGAGACCATTCGCATGACGTGGCAGAAGGGCCAGCACACCCTGGAGTTTCAGGCCGATCCCCTCACCACACTGGCGGATCGCTTCCCCGCGAACAACCGCCTCGCCATCACGACGGACGCGATGACCTTCATCTGGGCCGTGGACAAGGTAACTTACGAAGGGTTCAACAAGGTTCGGAACTTCACCGGTTCCTACTCGTTCGAAGACTGGTGCAACTGGCACGTTCAGCGCATGAACGAGCTGATCCGCATCAGCCCGTCCGCCATCCAGCCGAATGGCGGCGGCCACACCCGCGTGCGGGCGGACCGGATCGTCGTGCTGGACGATCTGGAGAAGGAATGGGAGCCGCTGGGTGGCCCGTTCGGCAAACTGGCGGCCGGTTTCGACGGCTCGTGGCCGTTCGGGCGCAACCCGGACGTGCGGATGTGGGCGGCGCGGCCGGACTGGGGCCTCATCCACGAGTGGGGGCATCAGTTGGGGCTTACCGACGAGTACGCTCTGGATCGCGCGGCGTCTGTCAACCTTGTGCCGGACGCAAACGGCAACCCCTTGCTGCTGGGACGCCTAAGCAACCTGACAGGCTACATGATGCACGGCCACGGGCCGGTCATGTTCTCCCCGGAGTGCTCCGCCGCCCTCGAGATCCAGTACAGAGACGGCGTGCGCCGACGCGGGTACTACGGCGATTACTATTACGACACTCCGAAACAGACAACCATAAAGGTCCTGGACAACTCCGGAAAACCGGTGCCGGATACGGCGCTCACGTTCTACCAGGCGAGCGATGAGACCGGCGGAGTGTTCCGCAACCCGGTGTTCTCCGTAAAGACAGCTGTCAACGGTGAAGCCGTGCTGCCCAACCGGCCGGCGCCGCAACACACTACGGACCATGGTTTCACGCTGCACCCAAACCCGTTCGGCAAGATCAACGTGGTCGGCGGCAACGCTGTGATGTTCATCAAGGTCGAAGCGCGCGGTCAGACCGACTACGCGTGGATGGACATCACCGAACTGAACATGGCCTTCTGGGAGGGTCGGCACGACAAGGCGACCTTCACCAAACAGACGCACATCCCTCCGGCCGGCGCCCCAACGGCGCCCAGGAATCTGCGGGCCCAAGTGGACGAGAGCGGCGTTCGCCTCACGTGGGAAGGCAAGGGTCCGTTCAACGTCTATCGCGCGGCGCCGGACCGCGCCGAGTACACGCCGGTCGTGAAGGCCACGAACGCGATCGCTTTTGCTGAGCCGCTGCCCGGTGGCGGGCTCTACCACTACGCCGTCACCACGGCCGGCCAGAAGGAAAGCGCGTTCAGCAACGTGGCCGGCGCGATGAAACTGGTGGACCCCTGGGGCATCGCGATTTCCGCCAACGGTTCGCGCTTCGTTCGCGATCGAGGCTTCGAGCAAACCGTCCTCCAGAAGCCGGACGGCTCGTTCGTTGGGCGGATCGGCTCGGTTCACTATCACTTCGAGGGAAGTGACGACCTTGCCCTGGATGCCAAAGGCCGTATCTATTGTGCGAAGGACGGCGACGGTTACAGCCCGCAGCCCGGCTTTCGAATCCTGAACCCGGAAGCGAATATGATCGTTGACCACCGTGCGGACGCCGGTGATGGGCCGCAGGACTTCCGCAAGCCGGCCGGCATCGACGTGACGAAAGACGGAGTCTTCTTTATCACGGATCGGGAACTCGGCCGAGTAAGCGTGTGGAAGTTCGTCGAACGCAACGCCACGGAGGCCGACGCTCGTTTCCTGTACACTATCGGGGAAAAGGGCGAGGGCGACGGCCAGTTCCAGTCACCGATCAAGCCGCTCTTCGACGCCGCGGCGAAACGCCTGTACGTTTCCGACAGCGGCGCCAATCGCATTGTCGTGTTCGCTTGGGAAGGTGACATCGAGTCCGCCGCACCGAAGTACGTGACCTCTTGGGCGCCCGGCCTGAACAAGCCGTTGGGTATGGCGCTGGACAGGCAGGGTCGCGTGGTCGTTGCGGACAGCGGCAACTCGCGCGTGTTGACAATCGACGCGAACGGCGCCATCGTGGACACGTGGAGCGAAGGCCTGAAAGAGCCGCGCGGCGTCTCTGTGACGCCAGACGGCACGATCGTCGTCGTGGATGGCGCCCGCAAGCAGGTGCTCACCCGAAAGTGAGCCGCAGCCATGCCTCTATGAATCGGTTGTGGTCTCAGGCTGAGGCATCCTGAGCGGAGTGGTGCGAGGATCGAGCGGAACGGAGTCGATGGACGGATCCCCGCCGTCCATCGACTCCGTTCGTGCCTCATGTCGTTCAGGATTTCCCCCTGGGTGCGTTACGGCACCGGCAGGCCGAACAGCTTCCCATCGACGGTGTTGGCGATGACTCTGTCTACCCCCGATGTCGTGCCGGTCGCGGCGACGGCGCCGCCCGCCGCGGATCCCATCTGTAGCGCGAAACTGCCGCCAGCCATGCCGAAGTCGCCCACGGCATCTGCCGCAAAGGTATTGGCGCCAAGCAGCAGAGGCGAAACCAGAGCGCCCGATCCGAACGATACGGTTGAGGCGAGTGAGGCTGGTGTCCCAATGCCGTGCGCCGAAATGTAGTACACGGACCCGTTCTTGCCTCCAAATGCCGCCGTGTCAGTCGCGGCAGTGTAAAATGGCTCGGACAATGGTGATGCCGCGGCCGGCAGACTAACGGCGGCGCCATCGGTGGCGCCGGTCGCAAGGTTGATCTTGTACACCTTGCCGCTTGACCCGCCGACGAGTGCCTCACCGCTCCGGGATACCACGGGTGAGGTGTTGAGAGCGTCTCCCGAAGCCGGGATGGACTGCGGCGTCAGCGCCCCCGAAGAAGGATCGACCCGGAAAGTGCGCACATCGGCGCTCGTACCGACAACCAGGGTTCCGTCGAAGATGGCAGGCGACGAGCGAATGGTTACGGTGGAAACCCCGAGGGTGAGGGGCGCGGAAAACGCGCCCGCTCTCGACCGTACGAGCGCGGGGCCCGTAGCGGTTTGGATGCCCCAGTACACGTCATCGCCGCCTGTGTGGTGCACAAAGGCGGGCGCGGTCGGAATGGAGGCGCCGGCCATCGTGGAATCCGTCAGGATCCCCCCTGACGCAACGTCGAAGACGAGGGCGCGGCCGGAGTTGGTTCCGACGGCCAGCGCAAGCGCTCCGCCCACGCTTCCGAAGGATGGCCGCCCGGATACCGTTCCACCGAGATCCTTGCCGCCGGCCCAGTTGGCGGCATCCCCGAGAAGTGAGTCCAGCGCGTTCATCAGGTACAGTTTGGTTCCGGATGCGGCGGCGAGCAGCGTCTTTGCTCCGCTGCGTGCGGTAGCCACCGAGTTCTGTGAGGCGCCTCCAAGCGTGCGATAGGGCGTGGCGGCGCCGCTCCTCACCACGATGCTCGAGTGCATGTTGCAGCAAGCCCCGTGGAACTGGCAGTAATACGGATACGTGCCTGCCTGATTGAAGGGATATCCGGCTGTCCCGGGAGAAAGGGTGAACGTCGCGTCGTAGCTGTCCATCGCTCCGTCGAACTTGCCATCAGGACTGCCGACGGTACCGCTGGTCACGGTGTGATATCCAGCGTGCCACTGCCATGTCACCGTGTCGCCGGCGCTGATTGTCACGGACGCGTTGCTCGCGCCGAAAGAGTCGTTGGTTACGCCGATCGTTACGGTCGCCGCCATTGCGCCGGCCGCGAATACAGTGGCCATCAGAACCAATACGCATATTGACCGCATGTGTTTGCCTCCTCTGCAATCAGTGCTTTCATCGCGGCCTAACGAAAGCGGGCAACTCAGAGTTCCGGGCAGACGGTTCGACACGTCCGGCGCCGTCTGTCTGCGTTGATGGCGCACTCCAACGTGCTGCCGCGCTACAATGCTCCTGAAAGGGGACCGAACTATGAACCTTCCGGAGTGGGCGCTCACCCTCAAGGAGCGGTATGAAGCCGGCGTGGCCGGCGTCTTCCTCCTGCACGGCAACGTGCGTGACTATTACCGCCTCGAGGACCAGTACGAACTGCTGGTCCCGTACCTCTACAGCACGTTATTGGGAGCGGGTTCGGCCCCCGGCCACGGTAAGCTCGTCGTCATCTACAGCTTCAGCGGCGGGCTGCGCTGCCCCACGCCTGGGATGGAGGCGGAACTCCAGCGCGAGATCTACCGGTTCCGCGGCACGCGTACCGGCGCCGATATGATGGTCCCGGCCAACAGCGATGTGGCCACCACGCTCAACTACTACACGGACCCCGCTGAGGCCTTCCCGCTGCTCGAATTCCTCATCACCACGCACGAGCACATCGCCATTGTCATTGAAGAGGCCGAGGCCATCGCTCCGGCCAGCGACCTGGGCCTGATGAACGCCACCATCGCCCGCAGCCTGATGACGCTTCGGCGCTGGGCTGGCGATCCGCACCTCAGCCGGAAGGATGCGGTGGTCATCCTGGTCGCCGAAAACCTCTCGGACATTCATCCGAAGCTCCTGTCCGCGTCCGCCCGGCTCGAAACGATCCTCGTGCCGCTTCCCGACAGGGACAACCGCGCAGCCTACATCAATACGTTTCTGGCCCACGCCGGGTGGCCGAACGCGCTCAAGGATCTCACCGAGGAGCGCGTCGCGTCTTTGACCGGGGGGCTGACGCTGGAACAGGTGGACGACCTGCTTCGCACCGCGCGGTACAAGCAGGAGACCCTTTCGTTTGATTCCGTCATCCACCGTAAGAAGAGCCTGGTGGAGACGAGTGTCGGCGACCTGGTGGAAGTCATCCAGGGCGGCGCCGGCCTCGAGGCCGTCGGCGGCATGGAGCGCCAGAAGGCCATCCTCGGCCGCATCGTGGACGATATCAAGGCGGGGCATACGCGTCGCATTCCCAAGGGCATCTACATGCAGGGCGCGCCGGGCACCGGCAAGACGTTCCTCATGACGGCATTCGGAAACGCCAGCGGGCTCGTTACCGTCGTGCTCAAGTCTTTCTACAACAAATACGTCGGCGGCACCGAAGCCAACGTGGAACGCCTGCTTGGCATCCTCGAGGCGATGGGCCCGCTTCTCCTGATTCTGGACGAGTACGATCAGAGCTTCGGGCATCGCGGCTCGGGCGATGAAGGCGATTCCGGTGTCCGCCAGCGTGTGTGGGGCATGTTCAGCGCGTTCCTGTCTCGGCCCGACCTCCAGGGCATGGTTATCCCGGTCGCTTTGCTCAACCGTTCGGACCTCGTGGATGTCGCCAGCAAGCGGGCCGGCCGGTTCGACCTCCGCATGCCACTCTTCCTTCCGGACAAGGACGAGCAGCTGCTGATCCTGCAGCGCGCATTCAAAAACAACGCCGTCACGCCGGATATCCCGGATTGGGCGCCCGTAGCGGCCAAACTCGCCGGCAAGGGCTACTCACCCGCGGACCTCAACAAAATCGCGCAGCTCGCCGATGAACGATCCGCCGGGCAGGACCGCGAATCAGTCGCCCCCGAAGACCTGCTCTGGGTGATGGATGACTACGTTCCGAGCGAGGAGGAGGATCCCGAAACCATCGAATATATGGAGCTCCTCGCCGCCCGCTCCAGCAGCAGCAAATCCTTCCTGCCGGACCACTACCGCCGGATGCTGGACGAAGGCACGCTGGACAACCGCCTTCGCGAACTGCGCGGCAGCCTCCAGTCCCGCGGAGCGCTGTGACGTTCCGAGTTCCGAGGTCCGCGGCCCGAAACTTGGAACTCGGAACTCGGAACTGAAGCCACGAGCGATGAACTGTGAGTGTGCGGTCCGGAATTCATCGTTCATCGCTCCGCGTTCATCGCTTCCTCGCCTTCAGTCGTCCGTTTTCGCTCACCCATTCACGGGTACCCCAGTATTCAGGACCACAAGGTTCTGATTACACGATTCCAGGAGGTACCGAATATGGCGTCCCGAGCAACGGCCCACAAGGTCAAGGAAACAACCGTCCGTCACCCGGACGGTACGATGAAGATGCAGATGCGGGCTCTCTCCACCCCGCCCCAATTGGATACACCCACTGACCTCACGGCGGATGAGCGTGAAGCCATCGCCGCCGCGGTTAACCCGATCATCGCCGACGCCTTCGCTCTCTACGTGAAGACCAAGAACTTCCACTGGCATCTGGCCTCGTCGCGTTTTCGCGACCTGCACCTGATGTTCGACGAGCAGGCCGAGTCGGTGTTCGAGCCCATCGACGTACTCGCGGAGCGCCTGCGCAAGATCGGCTGCACCACGATGCGCAGCATCGGCGACATCGCGCGTACGCAGACGATCCCGGATGACGACGACGCGTTCGTTCCGGCCGAGGAAATGGTCTCCCGCCTTCTGGCGGACAACCGCCGGATGGCCAGGGCGATTCGTGGGGCCATCGAACTCACCGAGGAGAAGCGGGATACGCCTACCAGCAATCTCCTGCAGGAAGTCCTGGACCAGACGGAACGCCGCATCTGGTTCCTGTTCGAGGTCGGCGCCGACGCGTCTTGATTGAGGGAGGTGTTTGATGCCAAGGGGTGACAAGTCCGCCTACACTGGCAAACAGAAGCGGATGGCGGAACACATCGAGGATAGCTACAAGGAACGTGGCGTATCGGATGATGAGGCGGAGCGCCGGGCCTGGGCCACGGTAAACAAGGAAACGGGCGGCGGCAAGCTCTCCGGTTCGGGTCGCGCGCGTTCGGGGGCCGGTGTTACCGCGCGCACAGGGGGCTCAATGACTTCGTCAACGCGCCCAACCGCGGATCGGAGCGCCGCCGCCAAAAAGGGATGGCAGACCCGGCGGAGCAAGGTGGGGTAGTGCCCTGATGACCGGCCTGCCCCGGGCGGGCACCTCGTCGCAGGCCCGGGATCTGACAGGTGGTTAGCGCGGAATGCCCGGAGCACCTTTGCTTCGGGCATTCCGACATCCTGTGGCTCGCGTCCGCGAACATCAACCCTCAACGCTCGCCTCGTGTTCCACCGGCACGCTCTCGCATAGCCGCTCGACTGATGGACAGATATGTAACTCGCCGTCTAAAATGGGCAGTCGAACAGTGGAACACCACGCTGGATTTTCTCTCCTCCCTCGTGTTCGCTGTACGCTGCGCCAAATCTGGGCCAATGGCGTCGCGGACCGCGCTCCCCGCGCTCCGCCGTATCATACTTGCCGGTCGCGTTCTCAGCGTCGGCTGGCGAAGGGGTGGGTGTGATGATGAGTTCAGTCCACCGTGGGAGCCTCTCGAGGCGCTCGGCCCCCACCTGCTCTTTCCGCGAGGCGATCGCCGCGGGATGGAGCAATTCGCAGGCGTGGCTGCAAGTACTCCTCGCTCTTCTCGGTATCTCTTCCGCCTTTCGAGCCGTCGCGGAGGAACAGCCCCAGTGGCGCCAGGTGCAGCCGCCTCCGCGTCTCCTCGCTTCCATGGCGTTTGATAGCCTCCGTGGAAAGGCAATCCTCTTCGGAGGCCTGAATGGAAGTGTCGCGCTATCCGATACGTGGGCCTGGGATGGGCGCACCTGGACGCAGGTGGCCACCACCGGTCCTCCCGCCCGCAACGATGCGTCAATGGCCTACGACATCGCTCGCGATCGGGTGGTGCTCTTTGGCGGCTCAGGCGGCGCCGGTGGTCTCGCTGACACGTGGGAGTGGGACGGAAGCGCCTGGAAGCAGGTTGCCAGCACCGGACCGGTGGCATTGCACGCTGCTTCGATGGCGTATGATAGTGCGCGCGGCCGGACGGTGCTCTTCGGAGGCTATGCGGGCGGCTATCTTGCGGACACCTGGGAATGGGACGGGATTTCCTGGGCGAAGATTGCCGCCAATCGGCCTCCTGCCCGCTCAAGCGCCCCGATGGCATATGACAGTGCCCGAGGTAGAACCGTCCTTCACGGCGGCTATAGCGGTGGTCGCCTCACCGATACCTGGGAATGGGATGGAAGCGCATGGACGCAGGTCGCCACCACCGGGCCGACCTCCCGCGAATCCTCGTCTATGGCCTATGACAAGGCGCATGGCAGCATGATTCTCTTCGGAGGGTCCAATGGCAGTTATCTTGGCGACACCTGGGCGTGGAACGGGAGCGCATGGACGCGGGTTGCCACTACCGGTCCCCCCGCCCGCCTCTGCGCCTCGATGGCCGGAGACACAGTCCGGGGGAAGATCCTTCTCTTCGGAGGGTCAAATGGTGGGTGTCTCGCTGACACATGGGAGTGGGACGGGAGTGCGTGGAGCCTGGTGGCCGATGCCGGCCCTTCCGCCCGGTCATATTCCGCGATGGCATTTGATAGCGCTCGGGGAAAAACCGTGCTCTTTGGCGGATTGGATCCGGACAGTGTGAATCTGTACGATACGTGGGAGTGGAACGGCAATACATGGAAACCAGTCGCCATAACCGGCCCTCCTGGCCGGTACGCCGCAGCGATGGCGTACGACAACATCCGGGGGAAGACCGTCCTTTTTGGCGGGTATGGTAACAGCGGCCGTCTGGGCGATACGTGGGAATGGGACGGAAGCGCGTGGAAACAGAGGGAAGTGTCCGGGCCTCCGGCACGCGACGTGGCGTGCATGGCCTATGACAGTGCGCGAGGCAGAATGGTCCTGTTCGGAGGCTTTGGGAGCAGCAGTCGCCTGAACGATACCTGGGAATGGGATGGCACGATCTGGCGTCAGGTTGCTGTCGACGCGCTCGCACCGTGGCCCCGCGATTCGGCATCCCTGGCATACGACAGTTCACGGGGCAAGACCGTCCTCTTCGGAGGCTGGGATGACAGATATTATGGCGACACGTGGGAATGGGACGGGAGTTCATGGAGGCTGGCCGCTACATCCGGTGCGCCTGCACGCTCGATGGCATCATTGGCGTACGACAGCATCCGGGGGAAAACCATCGTCTTCGGTGGTTGGGGGGCTGCCGGTCGTCTCTCTGACACGTTGGAGTGGGACGGAAGCACGTGGAAACCGACAACCACCGCCGGGCCTCCGGCGCGTTACTCCGCTGCGATGGCGTATGACAGCGCCCGAGGCAAGACCGTTCTCTACGGAGGGCAGGGTGTCGCCGGCCGCCTTTCGGATACGTGGGAGTATGGCGTATACAGGGTGTTCACCACGCAGGATGCGCTCGCATCTCTCCGAATCGCTGCGGGTATCACCGGGGTCAGCCAGGATGCGATGAAGACCCTGGACGTGGTGCAAAGTGGTTCATCGGCCGGCCGTGTTGACATGAACGATGCCGTGGCGATCGCCCGCAAGGCCGCCGGCCTCGATCCGAACCTGTAAGGGGAATTTGGAACGAGCGAATGCCCGGGGCAACCTTGCTCCGGGCATTCATTCTGCCTATTCAGTTACGTGTTGGGGGCTATCCCGTTTTCGGTAATCGTGTTCAGTTCCGGGTTATGGTCTTCCATTCCGGGTTGTGGTCTTCCGTTCCGGGTTGTGGGTATTCAGTTCCTTCGATGTTCTGTCATCCGCCTCTACTGTACGACGGCCAACTGGTTGCGAAGGTTCTCTCGGGCGCGGAAAAGGCGGCTGCGGACGGTGCCGATCGGGATTTTCAGCTCGGCCGCGATGTCCTCGTACGGCCGGTCCTCGATCGCTGCGCGCTGGAGGACGGCGCGGTGCTCCGGCGAGAGGCGTTCGATTGCTTTCTGGATGCGCTCGTCGCGATGGCGCTTCCAGAACATCGCTTCGGGCTGGCGGTCTTCGTGATGGTCCGGCACCATCGCCACGCCGCTTTCGGTCTCGCAGAGGCCGTCCAAACTGAGGGTTTCATTGCTGCGGTGGAATCGCCGGAAACGGTTGATCGCCACATTGCGGGCGATAACGGCGGTCCAGGCGTTCATGTTGGTTTCGGGCTGAAATTGCTCACGCTTGCGAAAAGCGCGCACGATGGTCTCCTGGGCGATGTCTTCCGCCTCATCGGTGTCTCGCGTCCAACCCATGGCCAGCCGGCGGAGCCGGGGCCGTTGCAGTTCCAATGCCTGTACGAAAGCGTCCATGTCAACGTATCCTTTCCCTGTTCCGCGGGTGCGGAAACATTCAGCAGGAAAAACGAAAAAACGCCCTGCAAGCGGATGCACTTCCGCGACAGGACGCTCATGGTCATGGCCGTGTCCCGCGATCATGGCGGGGGTGGCCGAAACTCTCTTGAATTGGAATTATTGTAACTCGTATCTCAGAATGCCGTCAATAATTCCTGTCATATTTTTTTCTAATATATACGGGCCGTTCCACATGGTCGAGCCAGGCATTACGGTCGGCTTCGAATGGCGCCTCGTCACTGCTGAAGGCCCGAAAGCAATCACTCTATACCCACCGTGGAAGAGAATCAACCTCTATTTCGGTTTCCCTATCCCCAGCGCCGCGCGAAAACTCTCGTCAGCAGCAATCACGTCGTGCGCCGTGATTTTGAGCGTTTTACGCGTACTGCGAGCGAGCCCCTGAAGGTGTTCGAACGCATCCTGCTCGGGCAGGCTCAGCCGTTGCATCACAACGCCTTTCGCGCGCTCTATCAGCTTCCGGGTCTCCATCATATCGCGCAGGGAGTCGGCCTCCCCTCGCGCTTCCATCAGCATCGCGAATCTCGCCTGTGCGATACGGATGGCCGGGAGTAGCTGCTCGCGCGTTACCGGCTTGACCAGGTACGCGGCGGCGCCGGCCTCCAGGGACGCATTCACGGTTTCCTCGCTGCTGTATGCGGTGACCATGATAATCGGGACCGGCCGCGCCGCCGTGATCGCCTCCGCCGCCTTGATCCCGGACAGCACCGGCATGTTCACATCCATCAGTATCAGGTCCGGGAGCGTTTCGTTCGCCAGGCGGATCGCTTCCTTGCCGTCGGCCGCCTCGCCGACCACGCGGTACCCGGCGGACTCGAGCGCCTTCCGCAAATGCATCGCGGTGATGTCTTCGTCTTCGCAGATGAGCGCTGAAAGGGGCTTTGAATCGGTCATGCCAGTTTGCCTCCGGGAAGTGTGACGCGGACGACGGTGCCGTTGTCTCGAAGGTAGGCAACGCTGCCTTTCAAGTGGCGCCGCGCAAGTCGTAAGACGAGTTCCGTGCCGAGGTGCCCATCCCGTTCCGGGTCGAAGTTCTGGGGCAGGCCTTTGCCGTCATCGTGAACCTCCAGCACAATCCCATCGGCTCCGCTGTGCAGGCGCACCCGCACGATGCCGTTGGGATGCTCCGCCAGACCGTGCTCCACCGCGTTTGCGACCAGCTCCGTCACGATGAGCGCCAGCGACGTGGCTTCCTTGCTGGGCATCACCACGTCGTCCGCCTCGATGACGATGCGAACCTCCTGCTCGGTGCGCCTGTGCGACGAAATGGCCGCCGGCACGAGCGATTCCAGCACCGGTCTCACGCTGACACCCCGCACGTCGGCGTCCTGGCTCAGGAAATCGTGTACCAGCGCGATGGCGCGTACCTGGTCCGTAACGCGGTGCATGCCGGCGCGCAGATCGCCCGGCTGCATCAGGTGCATCTCCAGCAGCGACGATATTGCCTGGAGGTTGTTCTTCACGCGGTGGTGCGTCTCTTGGATCGCCGTTGCCAGCAACTCGGAACGCTCTTCGGCGGCGTGCAGCAGACGGGCATTGTCCAGCGCCAGGCCCACCTGCTGGCAGATGGACCGCAGCAATTGGAGGTCGCGAACGGTGAACTCGTGGTTGTGGACGCTGGCGACGCTCAACACTCCGAGGGTTCGGCCGCGCGCGGTGATCGGCACGCTCGCGGCGTTGTCCACCGGGCGGCCGAAAATGCGATCGTAGCAGATGCGCGCGCCGGGATCCTCCATCTCGGAAAGGACAGTCGCCTCGCCGCGCTGAAGGACGCACAGATCGGGGTTGGGATCGTGGCAGCAGTGCGCCTTGTCGGCCAGCGCCGGGAGGCCGGCCACGGCGGCCACACGCAGGCGTCCGTCCTCTTCCAGGTGGATGATGCCGGCGTCCAGGCCGGTAACCGCCAGAACCGTCTGCAGAACGTCCGTGGCGATCTCGTCCGACCGCATCGAGCGCGCCATCATTTGCGCCACACCGTTCAGCGCGGCCAGTTCCGCGGCGCGATTTTCCGCTTCGGCCGCCTTTCGCGCAAGATCCGCCGTCCGCTCCGCCACCTGGCACTCAAGATCCGCCCTGGCGCGCGCGGCCTCCTCAAACAGGAGCGCGTTCTGGATGGCCACTGTCGCCTGCGCGGCGAAAACACCCAACGCCTCGAACTCATCCTGGGTAAGGATTCGCGTCGACAGCATCGCCAGGATGCCGAGGACCTCGCCGCGGAACATCAGCGGATAGGCGGCGAGGGACTGAATGCCTTCCCAGCGGATCCACTCGAAATCGGTGTCCCGCCGATGCTCGGCCACATCAGTCCGGAGCACGGGCCGGCGGTCGAACGCCACCGCCGAGATACTGGTGTGGCACAGTGGCATGCGATGGTAGAGCTCATTCACGTCGGTGGAGAGGCCGGCGCTGGCGTACAGGTGGAGCGCCACATTGGCCAGCGGCGTCAAGTCATCCTCCAGGCAGAACGCGCAGGCCGAATTGGGCTGAAGGAGCCAGATGCGCGCGAGGGCGGCCCCCATCTCTTCGGTGAGGCCGTGCGTCACCGCGTCCAGCACGTCCTTGAGGGAATGGCTGGATATGGTCTGGTAGGCGATGCGGTCCATCGCCCGCCGGGGATTGAGTTCGGTCTTCGGCATACCTTCAGTATGCCGGGTGTGCGAAGAACTTGCCCAACGGGAGCGGTGGAAGGCGGATGGGGGGTTGGCAGTCTAGGGCAAGGCATCCAGCATCCAAACCGGGCGGCCCCTCTTGCGCCTGGCCGCCCGGTTTTACGTGTGAGGTATTTTACCTTACCTCTTCTTCGGCGATGCCTCTGTAGCCGCGGGCTTCGAAGCCGAGGCGGAAGGGATCCTCGCCTTCACCGCATCAAGTACCTGCTTCCGCTCGTCGCCGGTCAACGCAGACCCTTTTAGGCTGGCCTGAAGCTCTTTGAGGTCGTAAGGCGGCGAGGAGTACGCCACTATGAGGAACTGAACGATCTGCCGCCCAAATTGCTTGTCCAGGTCGTGAAGTTCCCGCTGGGTGGAGAACTCTTCAATATGGCGGTTATTCTTCTCGACAGCTGCTGAATACTGCGAACGCACCTGTGGATCCTCGATGTCATTTGGGTCCATCCCTGACACAAAATTCACCCGCGCTCCTGGCGGCAGACCCACGTTAAGCATCGGCACATCGTTGAAATCGTATTCCTTGATCACTGTGGCTCGCACTTCGTGGAGGAGGGACAGACAGTGTAGCGCATCCTCCTTGCGATTGGATTGCCAATCCTGTTTCGAGATCCAAGCCGAATCGTTCAGGAGAATGCCTGTCAGTTGGTGCACCAGGCTAATGGGAATCGCGTTACTACGGTCGAGAGCCGAAACCGCATAACCCCGAACCACCGCATACGTGTTGGGATCGGGTAGTCCCTTACTCAGTTGCTGGCACGCCGTCACCATCAGCGCAGCGTACAAATCCGCGTCGTGGTGAGCCCATTTCCGCTCGATCTCGGAAGCGGCAAGTTTCAAATCGTCCTTGTTGGCGGGGTCAATGGCATCCAAGCGAGCACGATCTTGCTTGAACTCTAGCTTCTGCGCCTTTTCAGCAGACAGCCACATGCGCGGAGGCGCAGCGGCCGCCCGTTGGGTCTGCTCGATCGACGCAATTACGCACAGCACACCGATCGTGATGCGCAGCATACGTAGCATAATACCCTCCTTATTGGTCTGAGGTCCGGGTTTCCGATACACTAGGCAACGGACGGACCACGAAGTGTTCCCGCGGTCGACCACGCATTGGGTCACCTTTCCAGTGGTCAAGGCTCGAAACCATGGGTCTGGTCAGTAGCCAACCTGATAAACGGTCCGGCACCCGCCTTGGTAAGCGTCGCTATTCCGTTGGCGTCGGTCTCCACATGGTGGTTGACAGTACATATATCGTGGGCCGTTGTTCCGTCAAGTGTGTACTCCCACGGGATGGCCCAGTTAAAATAGCCACCTTGTGAGTTGAATGGGGGCACTTTCTGCGTGATCACTTGATCGAGCCATAGCACGCGACAGCCTGTCGATGCGTTGCCCCTGCTGATCTGCGACCATGCACTTGCCGGGTGAAGCTTGTCCACCCAGTCAAGGAAGAAATACGTTCCCGTCGCTTTGCATTCATTCTCCCGAAACCCTGCTTTCCAAAATGATACGTCGTACGGTGCCAGGTATATCCATCCCTCGAAGCCCACACTGCACAACCCCAAAGTGTGCCAGATTCCCGTGCCAGGAATCTGGGCCTCATAGGAAGCGGCCGAGGGCGCCACCACGGTTGCCGGCCAATCGAAATGCCATCCGCAAGACGGCCCGTCCGTGCAAGTCAGGTGGATTGTAACCGCGCCCGGAAGGCCCACCGTGTAGGTCGTACCAGAGGTCGTGCCGGTACCTTCATTCCACCACACCCACTGTGCGGGGTCGACGCATCCAGGCTGATCTGAGCTGTACGACAGGTTTACGGTTTCGCCCACTCCATACCTAACTCCGCTTCTTCCTGTGAAGACATCCTCTGGCAGCACGTAAGTGGCCATGTTATACACGCAGAGATTGACGGTCTTGGTGTCGCAGCACGTAGCCTCCACAGACTGCTGCCCTGAACCCGATACCGTGAAGGTCTTTGTTGTCCCGGATCCAGTGACACCGGCCGTACCACCCCAAGTAGGCTTGCTAGCCGGATAGGCCTCGGCAGGAATGACGCGGAGGTTCAAGGTGGTGCCAGACAATACAGAAACGCCGTTAGCGCTGGCCCATTCCTGCGTACACGGATTCTGGTATTGTATGTCCGTAATTGGCGGGCACACATTCACGGTGCAGAACGCGGTTTGGGTGCCCTCCCCGCCTGGCCCGGTGTCTTTCGCGGGTGTCCCAACATCCGCGCACGTGATGCCAACGGTTTTCGTACCGCCGGTGGCATACGTATGGGAAGCGGGGATGGTGGTTGCGCCGCAGCTGGAATACGTATCAGTTGCGCCGTCCCCCCACGTCACGGTCGTGGTAACGGTATCCAGGACCCTGCCAACCCCATCACCGCAGTAGTCATAATCTACGGATGGGCTGATGGTGAACGCTGACACGCCAACGCAGACATAGTCTTCCTCTGGCCCTGTTATACTGCAACCCGTTAAGGCATCACCTACCTGGCAGTTCTGCCCTCCGGGCGGCTTCGCCTCGGTAGTTCCAACCAACCCGAACACCGCGCACAGGATGATTGAGGTGCGGGCTAATGTCTTTAGCGTGGCCATGTCGATATCTCCTTCAACGCGAGCTGCAGCCACTCGTTGCCGGGATGCATCTGACCCAACTCATCCCACGACTTCTTCGCGGACACCCTATCCTTCGCCAATACGTATTGGCGGCCAATGGCATACCTGATCCACGCGTCCCATTCAGGGACGGGGCACGGGTATTTGACCAAGGCCTCCTTGTAACGTGCAGCCGCCTGGAGGTAATCCCCTTGCACACTGTAAGTCGATGCAATGTCGCTGGCGATTTCGATCGCTAGATTGTCCTTTGGATAGAGCGGCAATATCTCCGCGAGGATATCCCTCGCCTTCAATGGCTGCCGAAGCTGGTTCTGCAGTGTGAAAGCGATTCTGTATTTTGCCAGATAGACCTGATACGGGTCCCTATTTTCATCGATGACCTGTTGAGCTATCTTCATCGATGCCTGAGGATCTTTGATGCCCTCAGCAATGGCCTCGGCTTTATAGACCCGGATTCGGGCGGTCAAGTTGGGGTATGACACGGCCATCCCATCAAGGTAATCTATGGCCTCTTTGTAACGATCGGCGTAGCCCAAGTCCTCTACCACGCGGAAGGCGGCTTCCTCGAATTGTGGAGTAGCCGGATACTTATTCACGTATGACTGTCCGGCCGTGATGGCTTCTGTGTATTTGCCGGCCGAATGCGCCGTGTAGGCTATCTGGAAAAGGATATCCTGAGCGTGCTCGGGATAGGACGACTGGATGCTCTGGAACTGCTGATATGCCGCAGTCCAGTTGCCAGTCTGTTTGAAGTAGTCGCCGATCAGAAGGTCGGCGCGGGCCCTATCGGCCCGAGCCGATGATGCGCCGCGGCGCAACTTCAATTGGTCAAGGAAATACTTCTCCTTGGCCGCGTCACCCTTGGCGTGGTACCGCATCGTCAGTTTGTGAAGCACCTCCGGCCAGCGGTAATCGGGACTGGTGGACGAAAGCAGTTCGAATGTTGCGATGGCATCGTCATCCAGACCGGAAGACTCCTGAACGATTCCCGACCAAAACAGGGCCTGCTGTTGGAGCTCGGCTTTGGGGTTGGCGGCCAGAATGGCCTTGTACTTGGCAAGGGCTTCGGTGGCCTTTCCAGCCTTGAAGAGTTGGTAGGCGGCGCCGAGGTCGGCTGCTGTGGGTGCCGTCGTTTGCGCGCGGACGGGGCAGGCGAACAGAAGCAGAAGGGAGAGGGCCGTGAAAAGGCGCACGCGAACTCGCATAACGTTCCTCCTCGCGATCAAAAAGTGCGCATAGTGGCGTGTCTTAGTGGTCACATCGCGCGAGAAGAGTAATGGCTCACAGGGATTCTACCCCCCCGGTGCCTATTTGTCAACGATTTGATATATAAGAGTCTCGTATGCCATGCATCAGGGCAATAGACCGGCAACTCCCTCCAATGGGGGTCGGCTATCCCGATGCGATTGAGAGGCCCTTACGCTGCCTGAATGGCGCTGGCGGCCCGCCAGGCAACCTTGAGGTCTTCGGTATCGGGGAGCCCCTCGGCGGTCCAGACCTCGGCGCCGTCGGTGAGGATCTTGACCGTGGGGACGCGCTGCACGTGATGGGCGTGCGCGGTAACGGGGTTCGTGTCCGTGTTGAGCGAGATGACGGCGCTTTCGCCGGCAATCTCGGCGGCGGCGTGGCAGAACCGGCTCATATCCTGGCACTCGCGCGCCCACGGCGCCCAGAACACCAGCACAGCGTGCCGTCCCGCGCTACGCAAGTCCTCACCAAAAGTCTTGTCACTGGATTCAAGCATTCCCGGCACCGGTCCCCCGCTTGGAATGGGCCTTGGGCTACCCCAGGCAACGGACCTGTACTACCGCCATCAAGCGTAAACGCGCGGCCCTGGATGCGCCTCCGTGGCTGGTGACCGGCGCGCCAGGTCCCGACGCTTTTGTATGCTTCGGCTACACTCAATCACGCCTCCGAGTTCCCCGTTACACGAGGCGCTCGTGCGTGTATCATAATGGACCGGGGGGCAATCGGCTCGATGGCGTACCACATCTGCAAATGGGGCGGTGACTGGCACTCGGCCCCATGGGCGAGCGCAAAGGGGGTATGGGTAAAGCTCAGTCCCCAGGCGGAGGAGGAGGAGGCCCGGACGTGGGAAGACGCCGCGTGCGAAGACGGGCGCCTCCTGCGCGTCCTCTGGTGCGAACTCTGCCAACTGGCCGGCGACGTGGGTTCGGTCGCGCGGCCTTGCAAACCCGAACCGCCGCGTAGTATCTAGTAAGCTATGGAAGAGACCAATGGCCCAGTTCTCGTCATGCACGGGATCACAAAGAGTTACCCGGGTGTCAAGGCGCTCAAGGGCGTCGACTTCGACCTCCGTCCGCGCGAAGTTCACGCGTTGGTGGGCGAGAACGGGGCGGGGAAATCCACCCTTATGAAGGTTCTCGCGGGCGCTGAGCACCGCGATGCCGGAGAGTTGACAGTCAACGGGCAAAGCGTGGAAGCGCTCACACCCGCCGCCGCCCAGGAACTCGGGATCGCCATTATCTACCAGGAGTTCAACCTGGTCCCGCACCTCACCATCGCGGAGAACATCTTTCTAGGCCGCGAGCCAAAGGCTGCTATCCCCGGCTTCGTGAACTACGGCGCGATGAACGGCGAGGCGGAAGCGCTGCTCAAACGCCTCAAGGTGAATCTCGACCCTCGGCGCGAAGTCGCCACGCTTGCCCTCGCCGACCAGCAGATGGTGGAGATCGCGAAGGCCCTTTCCCAGGAGGCGCGCATCATCGTGATGGACGAGCCGTCCGCCGCCCTCACCGAGCACGAACTGGAGGCCCTTTTCGATCTCATCCGCGGCCTGCGCGCGGAAGGCCGGTCGATCGTGTACATCTCCCATCGCCTGGAGGAGGTGTTTGCGATCGCGGACCGCATCACCGTGATGCGCGACGGTGCAGAGGTGTCCACGCTGCCGACGTCCGAGGTGACGCGGGACAGCCTGATTCGCGATATGGTCGGTCGCGAAATGACGGAGACCTTCCCCACGCGTGCGCCGGAGATCGGCGAACCGATGCTGGAAGTGAAGGGCCTCCGCCGCGAGGGCGTGCTAAAGGACATCAACCTGACGGTGCGAAAAGGCGAGATCGTGGGGCTGGCCGGGCTCGTCGGCGCCGGCCGCACGGAATTGGCCCGGTGCATCTTCGGGGCCGACCGGAGAGATGCGGGCGAGATCGTTCTGGACGGCAAGACTATCCGCCTGCGCTCCCCGAAGGACGCCATCGCGAACGGGATCGGATTGGTGACAGAGGACCGCAAGCAGCAGGGCCTGGTGCTCGGGATGGCCGTGCGCGAGAACACTACCCTGGCCAACCTGCAAAGCCTCACAAGCCTCGGTTTCGTGCAGGGCGGACGTGAACGGGCAATCTCGGCCAAGTATATCAAGGACCTGGACATCAGGACGCCTTCCGGCGAGCAGGCCGTCCGCAACCTCAGCGGCGGCAACCAGCAGAAGGTCGTGCTCGCGAAATGGCTCTTTACCGAGAGCAAGCTCCTGATCTTCGATGAACCGACGCGCGGCATCGACGTCGGCGCCAAGTACGAAATCTATCTGCTGATGCACGAACTGGCGTCGCGCGGCAACGGCATCCTGATGATCTCCTCCGAACTTCCGGAAATCCTCGGCATGAGCGACCGCGTGGTCGTGATGCACGAGGGCCGGATCGCCGGCGAACTGCCGCGAGACAAGGCCACCTCCGAGGCCGTCATGCACCTCGCAACCGGAGGACTCTAGTCAGCATTCAGCATCCGGCATTCAGGATCCGAATCGGCGCTGAATCCTGACCCCTGAATCCAGAATCCTTCGTCCACGAAAGGCACCCGTTTGAACAGAGAATACTACCTCCGCCTGGCCAACGAGGGTCTGCGGATGCCCATAGGAAGCGACCTGGTGTTGCACGAGCAGCCCGATCCCGCCGCTGTGGTCGTGGACGGCGAACGCCTCGGCAAAGTCATCGAAGAGACGGCGCGCCGTTATAACACGCCGATTGCGGTGTCCCGCATGGACCTTGAGCTCGAGAAGGCCGTGCTGCTCAAAATCCTGGGCATCCCGGAAGCCGATATCCCGAAGTACCAGTTCACTTCGTGCCCAACCGATGCGCAGGTCG
The DNA here is from genome assembly GCA_036504095.1 of Armatimonadota bacterium. NCBI lineage: Bacteria > Bacillati > Armatimonadota > Armatimonadota bacterium. The sequence goes on from DASXVS010000007.1 coordinate 36,679, forward strand.
CATCAGTCGGGAGCGGTTTCAGGCCCGGCATCCACCCGAAGATGGACGCACACATCGATTCCATCCGGTACATCGCCGCAAACACGGACCTCGTGCCGGTTGGCATGACGATCGGTCCGTTCTCGCTCATGACGAAACTGGTCCGCGACCCCATCTCGCCGATCTACATGGCGGGGATGGGGCTCACGGCGGAGGAAGAGCCCGAACTGGAGATGGTGGAGCGAGTGCTGGAGATGGGCACACGCCTGATCCTTAAGTCAGTCTCTGCGCAGATCGACGCCGGCGCCAAACTCGTCTTCATCGCCGAACCCGCCGCCAACAAGGTCTACCTCTCGCCCAACCAGATAGAGAAGGGCTCGGACATCTTCGACCGCTACCCGATGAAGTACCTGAAGCGTATCAAGGCCTTCCTGGACGAGCGGAACGTGGACCTGTTATTCCACTGCTGCGGCGAACTCATCGACGTGATGGTGGCGAAGTTCACCGAACTGCGGCCGGTCATCCTGAGCCTCGGCAGCAGCCGCATCCTGTGGGAGGATGCCGCGCTGGTGCCGAAAGACATTGTGCTGTACGGAAACCTGCCGTCCAAGCGCTTCTACGACGACGCCCTTATCTCGCTGGAGGACGTGGTGCGCACTTCGGAGGACTTGCTGGCGAAGATGCGGGAGGCCGGCCATCCGTTTATCCTCGGCAGCGAGTGCGACGTGCTGAGCGTTCCCGGCTGTCAGGACACGTTGATGCGCAAGGCCGACGCCATCGCCGGCCTCAACTGATCGCACACGTATACCTCTGGGCGTCACGGATTGGGGTCGAGGCCCATGGCTTTCCGGGCGATGCGCGCGGCATCTACCACGCCGATCGGCGCGGAAGCCAGCCCGAGATGCGCGATGTCCACCGGCGTCGATGCCGTCAACCCGCCCGCGATGGCAAGCGCACGGGATGCATCCGGATCCCAAATGCGCCCGCCTCCACGTACTCGTACGCGCCGATATCAACGTGCGCGCCGATCTTGCGCGCGTTGCCGGCCAGATCGAGCGCGGCCAGGGTAACCACGCTGTCGTCTCCGGCATCGATACACGGCGAGCCGGCCTGAAGCTGGTAACCCTGCCCCGAACGGTTCACGAAGAGCGGATCGACGGACAAGGTGCCCGGTGGAGCGCTGAGGCCGTTCCAGTCCGCGTCCGTGTTCCCGTACATGTCATTGTCGCTGTATGTCGTGTTGAGATTCAGCATCGTGATTCCGGATGAGTTGAACGCAACGATGTTGTTGGCGACGACGTCGGGTACCACAAGCCCTCCCCCGTATTCGATGCTTAAGGCGCCGCCTGGACCGGTGCCGATATCGGTCGCTTCGGCCGCCGAGGAGTTGCCGATGAACGTGTTGTTCAGCACCCTTGCGCCGGACTGTACGTCGGCTCCGCCTCCGAACGTTCCGGAGGTATTCTGGGTGATGAGGTTATCTTCTATCGTCGACGCAAGCATGATGCCTCCGCCGGCGAACGCCGATTTGTTGCCCTGGATGACATTCCGGGAAACGAGGTCGCATGAGTAAGCGCCTCCTCCGGACTGCGTTGCGGTGTTTGCGGATATCGTGTTCCCGATGACGCTGCCCGCACCGTAGACGCCGCCACCGATGTCGCTGGTGTTGCCCGTGATGACGTTCGCCTGGACATCTACCGAAGCGCCGGCAAACACCCCGCCACCGTGGCTGGGCGTCGATGAACCGGAGGGAGGCTGATTGTTCCGGATTGTGTTCCGAGCGATCTCGCCGGTGGACGCAGCAGCGTAGATGCCGCCGCCTTGTGCGCCGGCGTTGTTCTCGATAACGTTGTTGACTACGCTGAGAGTCACCGGCCCGCAGGTCATCCCGCCTCCGACCGCTTGATCGAGACCATTGACCACGTGGAAACCATCCAGGACAAAGGCGTCGAACCGGCCCGCCTCCGAGTCATCTACATAGATGCTGCTGCCAAGCAGATGGCCGTCAACGGCCGTCGCATTCGTCGCCCAGTTTCTCGCATCGCGGGTGACCTCCGTGCCGGCGAATCCGCCATACACCTGGACCGGCGCTCTCGCCGTGAGCGGCCCGTCGTATGTCCCGGACGACACCCAGATTTCGGCTCCACCCAGCGACCACGCGGTGTCCAACGCGTTCTGAAGCGTGCCCTTGGCGGTTGCCCAGGTGAGGCCGTCGTTCGTATCCGTGCCGGTTGATGATACGTGGAGCGGTCCACGCGTTGCCACCAGCGTGGCGCCAAGGCGCTCGAAAGCTCCGAGATCCACTGCCTTTCCCATCAGGCGTGGGAAGCCCTCCCGGTCGGTCGAGCTGCCCGGCACAAGACCCGAATCCCCAACATCGACGCAGGGTGAGGCCGGTCCCAGCCGGAAGTCGCCGATCGACGGATCTACGAAGCCTGGGTCGATCGATATGTTGCCATCGCGGCCGGTTTCGCCCGGGATTCCGAGGTAGTCCCCGCCTCCATTCGCGTAGACGTCGTTGAATCGAACGGCAACCCTGGCTCCGTGAATGTCGATACCGGATTGGTTGTCAGCGACGATATTGTTCTCCAGCAGGATCCTCTGCGAGAAGCCGCCGCCGCCGCTCAGCGTAACGCAGCCGAGCGGTGACGTGTTCAGCGCGATCGTGTTGTTCTCAATCACGGAACTGCCGCCGATCGACAAGGCGGCGCCGTTCTGACCGGCCACGTTGTCCGTCAGAACGCAATCGCGCAGGAATCCAAGCGAGTTGGCGGACGCAACCGCACCACCGGACAGCGCCGAATCCAATCGGAATGTGCATCTCACCACAGTGCAGGCTGCCGTAGCGGAAATTCCGCCACCTCCTGCATTCGCGCTGTTTCCGGTAAAGACGCAGTCGGTAACCGATCCACCGCCGGCGAAACCGCCTCCATTCCCTCCTGCCACGTTCGCATCGAACACGCCGGACCTGATCTCCGCCGTCCCGCAAACACCGCCACCGTCCGTGCCGGCTGAGTTGCCGCGGAAGATATTCCCGGAGAGCAGCATGGGCCCTGCTGCAGCGTCCGAGCTTGCAGGCGGAGCGATGTCCACGCCGCCTCCCGTGAACACGGCAGTGTTCCCGCTAACGATATTGTCGGTAAGCACAGGCGACGACCCAACACAATACACGCCGCCGCCATGCTGCCCAGCGTTGTTGGAAATGATGTTACCGGCTATGTATGGCGACGCGCCGGCCGCCACGTAGATCCCACCGCCGTCGCCGGCCTGGTAATAGTAAGCCACACTGTGGCAGCTCACGCTGCCGGTCATCGCGGAGTGTGCCGTGGAGTTTCCCGTGATGACGTTGTTTGTGATGGTCGGAGATCCGCCCGGTACCATCACGGCCCCACCGCGGAATTCCAGATAGACCTTTCGCCACCCGCCCCCGTCGCGGCCGCTGCATGCCCCCGACTGCGATGCAATCTGAACAGCCTTGCCCCCACCGTTCGTGATGGTGAAGCCGTCCACCATCGTCTCGGGAGTCGCCGCCATCGGCAGCATAACGACTGTGGCCGACGCAGACGGAGCACTGGAGATACCGGGGCCCATCAGGATGGTTTTGTTACCGACAGGATCCCTCGCGCTGCCGGTTGCTTCGGTGTCCGCGAAGCCTCCCAGGAGCGAGACGCCGACGGGAATGGCAACGGACTCCGTGTAGGTGCCGGCGGCCACCCAGACTTCGTCGCCGGCAATAGACTTATTCAGTGCGGCCTGGACGGTGGGGAAAGCAGACGTCCAGGTTAGCCCGTCCGGAGAAGCCGCCGTCGACCGCGAGTCGACGCGGAGAACGGACGCCTGCCCCGCTGCGGCGAGAGCGGCCCATAAGGTCAGCGCCGCAATGCGGCGGATTGTAACCATTGGTTCTGTCTCCTGGCCAAACTGGGCCGGCCCAACGAACCAGCCCCTAAGAATAACTGTGATAAGTAGACCCACATAATTGGCCGTATTCTCATCCCCATGTTGAGTCGTCACCAAACCCCGACCGGGCGGTATGGTGTAGTCGGGCGCCAGGTTTCCTGCTGGAATGAAGGTGGGGGTCACGTCCGGGGTCTGATACTCCGACAGCAACTACTCAGAGGAGGCAAAAATGCGTTACGTGTGTCTATTCGCCGCCGCGATTATCGGTGCGCCGGCCTGGTCCGTTCCCGCGGCGCCGATGAGCGCGCTGGCCCGTATGCCGGTGAAGGAGATCACCGTCTTCAAGGACGGCCACGATTTTGTGCTGCACGAGGGAAAAATGCCCACGGATGCTTACGGCAACGTGGTGATGGACTACCTGCCGACGCCCATCCTCGGCGCCTTCTGGCCGTACTCGTCCGATCCCGCCGCCAAACTCACCGCCGTCACCGCGCGCCAGCGCCGCGTGCTGGTGGAACACACCGCCCTCACTCCGCGCGACCTCATTGAGGCCAATCCGGGCGCGAAAGTGGGCATCTACGAAGACAAAGACCTCGGCTACGGCGGCGAGATAACCGGCGTGCCCACGCGTTCTTCCGATGAACTCGCCGCCACGGACCCGCCCGGCGCGGCCGAACGCCTGCCTGAAACGGCGGCCGTCGTCCTCATCAAAACGGTGGAAGGCACCACCGTTCTGCCGTTCGATCGAATCAAAGAGGTTACCTTCAAAGGCGAATTCAAGAAGTCGCTTGCCCAGGAGGAGTTCCGGAACCTTCTGACTCTGAAGCTGGACTGGGGTGGCAAGACCCCGGCGAAAACGGCCGACGTTGGCATGATCTACGTTCAGAAAGGCGTGCGCTGGATTCCATCCTACAAGATCAGCGTGGACGGCAAGGGTACCGCAACCATCAAGTTCCAGGCCACGCTGGTGAACGAACTGACGGACCTGGATGACGCCACAGTCAACCTCGTCATCGGCGTTCCGACCTTCGCTTTCAGCGGCACCCCGGACCCCATCTCGCTTCAGCAGACGTTCGCGCAGTTGGGTCAGTACTTCGACCAGCACGGTAGAAGTAACTACGGCCTATCGAACGCGATTATGACGCAGGCCGCGGGCTTTACCGCGGGGCAGGCGTCCTATTCTGTCGACGGCCCGGCGGAAGCACAGCAGCCCGAGGTGGCCGGTTCCGTCGCCAGTGAGGACCTGTATGTGTTCACGGTGAAGCACGTCACCCTGCGCAGGGGCGAGCGGATGGTCCTGCCGGTGGAGCAGTATACCGTGAAGTACAAGGACGTGTATGCGCTGGACATCCCGTTCGCGCCGCCGCCGGAAATCCGGGGCAACAACGTAGGCCAGGACGATCAGGTCGCCAAACTCCTCGCCGCTCCGAAGTTCATGCACAAAATCCGGTTCGAAGCGCCGAAGGACCGTCCGTTCACCACGTCACCGGCCCTCATTCTGTCGGGCGACAGCGTGCTGGGGCAGGGGACCATGACCTACACGGCGCCGGGCGCCGAGACGGACCTCGCCATCACCACAGCCGTGGATATCGGCGTTAAAAAGAAGGACAAGGAGACGGCCCGCACGCCCAACGCCGCCAATTGGAACGGCGATATTTACAGCCGCATTGACCTTGCCGGGACCATCACCATCACTAACCGCCACGGCAAACCGGTGGACCTGGAGATTGTCCGAAATGTCCTCGGGAACGTCGGCACGGCGGACAACCATGGCGTAGCGGAAATGCTCAACGTCTTTGAGAACGACAGCTACATGGCCGGCAACTACCGTCCGTCCTGGTGGGGCTATTACAACTGGCCCGGCTGGTGGTACCATTTTAACGGCGTAGGTTCCGTAACGTGGAAACTCACTCTGGACACCGGCAAGAGCGTGGACCTGGGCTACACCTGGAACTACTACTGGCGGTAACGGTCAGAGGGAAACGGGGAAAGGAGGAAACGGGGAAATGACCACGGCCATTTCCCCGTTTCCCCATTTCCATCTGAGCGTTCCACAATGCCCTTGGGAGGATACATGAATCGCTACTGGGTGATCCGTACCGATAAGGCTTCGACCGACTGGATATGGAGCGAACTGCAGGAAGGACGCTTGCGACAGGGCTGGGGATATCGCGACGATCAGGACCTCCATCAGATTTCCGCGCTGGCGGCGGCCGGCACGCCGCTGAACGACGATCAGCGGTACACATGGCGCGGCAATCGCCGCCTCTTGGAGACGGAGCCGGACGGCGTCACACCCGGCGACTTCGTCCTCCTACCTCACTTGCCCTCCCAAGGCTCGTGGTCGATAGCACGTGTCTCCGGCCCGTACCGATGGGAGAGCCCCAGCTTCCCGAACGCCGGTGCAGATCCGGATTTCGGGCATATCCTCCCGGTTGAGCTCGTTTCGAAGCGGCCAATCAACCCGTTCGAGGACGCTGCATCAGCGCGCCTGCGCCAGACTATGCACGTGCTTTCGCGCATGTGGAACATCGACAGTCTCGCGGCGGACGTTGAGGAACTCGTTGAGGCGGCCGGAACGGTGTTGGCCGAACCACCCCTCACGTCGCTTGATCGGTTGCCTAAGGTGCTCTCCGCCATTGAGGCCGCCGCATGGGAGGCGCTTCAGAAGCAGTTCCACGGCGCGGAGTTTGAGCGACCGTGTGTTCTTCTACTGGAGAGCCTCTACGGCGACGAGAACGTCGAGCATACCGGGGGCTCCGGAGAGCGCGGCGCCGACGCGATCTGCAACTACACGGACCCCCTGGGATTGAGCCACCGCCTCGTGGTCCAGATCAAGATGTGGAACTCGGAAGCCGACTGGACGCGCCCGCTTGAACAGCTTAGCCAAGCGTACGAGGCCTACGATGGCATCACCGGCGGTGTCATTCTCTCGACCTCAGAGAGCGTTAGCGATCGTTTCGAGGCACTTCGGCGCGAACTGGAAACCGAACTCCACATTCCGATCAAGGTCATTCTCCGTCGCGACCTGATCCGGCTCTTTGTGGCGCACCTGTCGGAGCTTGTAGAATCCTAGCGATTGCTCCATCTTAGGAGCGCCGCTTGCGTAACTCCATTTTCCCGGTTTGCCGTACATTTGTGTCTTTGTGTCTTTGTGGTTAGCATTCACCGTAGGAGGTTCCCTTTGAACAATTGGAGAGCACTGCTGGTGGGCGCGGGCGGGATGGGCCGCGCGTGGGGAAAAAACCTGCACGATTGTGAGCGGGTGGAACTCGCCGGCTGGGTGGACATCCTGCCGGACGCCGCCGTTCAAGCAGCGGACGAACTCGGTGTGAAGATGCACACGGGCGAAGACCTCTCCAAGGCACTCGCGGAGGTCAAGCCCGATTTTGTAGTGGACGTGACCGTGCCGGAAGCTCATCGCGAGGTGACTTGCGCCGCCCTTGCCGCTGGTGTGCCGGTCATCGGCGAGAAACCGATGGCCGAAAGCATGGACAGCGCGCGGGCAATGGTCGCCGCGTCCGAAAAAGCCGGCAAACTCTACATGGTCAGCCAGAGCCGACGCTACGATGCGCGCATCGCCGCCTTCCGCAAACTTGTTGCCGAACGCGTCGGCCCGCCCGAGATCCTCAACTCCGACTTCTATATCGGCGCCCATTTTGGCGGTTTTCGCGACGAAATGCCGCACGTCCTGCTTCTGGATATGTCGATCCACACGTTTGACGCCGCGCGCTACGTATCCGGGGCGGATCCCGTAAGCGTTTACTGCGAGGAATTCAACCCATCGTGGTCGTGGTACAAAGGCGCGGCGTGCGCGACGGCGATGTTCGAGATGACCGGAGGCATTCGCTATACGTATCGCGGCAGTTGGTGCGCCGAGGGCCGGCACACATCGTGGGAGGCGGATTGGCGCGCGGCGGGTCCGGCCGGAAGCGCGACCTGGGACGGGCAGAACGCGCCGCTGGCCGATCTCGTAACCGGCACGGAGGGCTTCCATCGCGACACCGTAACGATCGAGGGGTACGTGGAGGACGGCGTGCCGGCAGGCATCGCCGGGTCGCTGCGGGATTTTCTGGCCGCGCTGGATACCGGCCGGCTCCCGATGGGCGAGTGTCACGACAACATCAAGAGCCTTGCGATGGTCTTCGCGGCGATCGAGAGCGCCGAAACCGGCCAACGGGTGCGAGTCTGAGGGGAATAGACCGATCTGGTGTTCCCTCGATACCCTCGGTTGGATTTCATGGAAATGGGTATAAATACCCTGCCACCCATTAGCGAGTGGCAATACCCGAACGTGCTGGGCAAACGTGGAGCGCCGTCTCATACGACGCGGTGAAAGGAATCGCCGTGAAGACAGTAGATTTCGCCGAACGCAAGTTCGCTCCCCCCCCCCCCTCCGCCTGCTTGCTGTACTTAGCATCGTGGGCCTTCTCTCCGTAGACGCCCCCGCCACACCCCCCACACCGTGGCAAGGCTCTGACCTTCCCACGCCATACACCACCGTGAACACTCTAACGGGTTCTGCCTGCACGGCTGTGCCCCTCGCTGGTTGGAAGGGCCGCGGTTTGTCAGTGGCCCTCGCATATTTCCACAACGACTCGCCCTACACTGGAACGCCGGAATGGCGCCACTCCTACGATTACCAACTGCTTCCGCTGGAAGACGACGGATGGCGCCTCGTTGAACCGAACGGCCTCACGAAGGATTTCACTTACGCAGACGGTTTCGTCGAGGTAGCAGGATACTTCGATAAGCTCTATATCTCGGCGAACTATTCAAATGCACTCTCGGAGCTGACTGTCGAGAGAAAGAACGGCACGCGCCTCATCTTTGCCTCCCTGGACCCTGCTGCGGAAGATCCCATTGGGCCGGATACACCGATTGGCGTCGAAAGTGAGGACCCGCCTCTCCTATTACGCCAGATAGTGGATCGGAACGGGAACGCCATCACCCTTCATTACGGGACTGGATCCTACGCGGCGAGGCTGAATCAGGTAACAGACCCTACCGGCCGGAACCTTAACTTCAGCTACAACGGCGCAACCACCACCATTACTGACCCATCTGGGCAGACCTGGACCGTTAGCCGCGGGAGCGCGGCGGAAATCACCAGCATCGTCAACACCCCGGCCACAACGTCGCCGGCCACAAGCCCGTCCAGCAGAACGTTTAGCTTCACTTATAACACCAACCACACCATCGCCGCGATGCGGGACTGGAAGACCAACGCCACCCGCACTGGTCAAAACGCAAGCGACACAACCTACTCCTATACCTATAATTCGGGAGTCATTTCCCGTGTTGACGGGCCGAGCTGGCTAACGGCCAACGAACGGCCTGCCACGGCATATTCCTTCAGCGGAAATCCGCAGACGACAACCATCGGCCAGAAAACGGGCTACACCGGCAGCGCTGATACTTTCAGCACCACAACGCAGCTTTACCTTACAACAGGGGAATTGGGCACGGTAACGAAGTGGATGGGCTCCAGCAGCAGCCAGAACGATCCACACACCGATTACACATATACCGACAACCACCTTCCGGCAGGAATGGCACGGTCAACAGGAGGCGAAGTTAACATTGACTACGTCGATACGTCAACAGGCGACATTTCCAAAGTCTATCCGATGGGCACTGTCAATGGAATTACGTATACATATTCCGACGCAAATAACCCTCACCTTCCGACGCTCGTAAACGACATGTGGGGGTGGGGCACAATCTACAAATACGATCCTTGCGGTAACTTGACCGATGTCTGGGATGCGAACCACACCGCACAGGCGCCGGATCCGGCAGATGATGCCGATCCCGATTTGACCCGCCTGCACACACACTACAAGGTGGATTCGCACGGGCAGATTTTCGCGGCATCCAACACTGCCGTGAGGGCATACACGTTGAACAGCCAGGACACTGACGCCGATCCCATGCCCAATCAGTGGCGATACCACTACGATAGCCATGGGAATCTGGATAAGGTGTGGCGGCCGAATGGCACGCCATCTGGGACTTGGTATTCCACGACTACGCCGGACCAGACGGCTCACTACATTTCAGCCCTATCGCGTCGTGACTGGTCCAAGAAATCCTCGACCGATGCGCAGGTCAACTTTCACTACGATGGATACGAACGTCTGAAGGGGATTGACATCGATAACACGGCGGGCGATGAGATCACATATTCGTATGATGAGAACCATTTGCTCGCCGGGATGGTCGATCCGACGGGAGCCACGTCTTGGACGCTGGACGCCCTGAACCGCGTCACGCAGGAAGGCAAAGACAGCGGTACTCTGGGCTGGACCTACCGTGCCGATGGCCAGCTCAACACGTTCACCAATCGCGACAACGTCACCACAGCGTTCACTTATACCGATGGTGGTCTGCTGGACACGGCAACGGGTCCGTGGGGCACAGGCAATCCCGTTGAATTCCTGCACCGCGAATGTGCGTGCAGCGGTAATGTTGACGGAGTAAACTACCCGGGTGATCCTGGTATTGCATGGCGCAACGCCGCCGATGCCTACGGTGGGTCGCACGGAGGCATCTATTACGAACGGGATAGCAATCCTCAGCACGAATACAATGCAGCGATCGACCCCCAACTGTTCTGGGAGAAGATACATACGCTGACTCTGAACGAATTTGGGCAGGATCCATCTGCCGTCAAGATGATTCAGAGCAGCGGACCGGACAACCTCTCACGTGTCGAGATGTTCAGTGACACCGTCGATCCGCTTCATCGAACTACGGACGACGAAGTCTCATACGTGACATACTTCGATCCTCAGAACCCGGAGACCCAGACGCTGGGCGACGCTATCAGTACCCGATCCTATACGTTCGACGACACCGGCAGTCCCGGCAACCGTTACCAAGTCCGGAACGCCGGCAATTCCTTGCTGGAGACATACTCCTTCGATTCCCTTGGGCGCAACCGGCTGGACACTGTGGCGTACCCAGATTATGTTACCGACTACTACTCATATGACGCCGCCGGCAACGTAAGCGACGTATACTCAACCCCTAGTGTCGGCGACCGAATCTACACGTCCGATGCTTTGAACCACCTGGCATCCATCCAAGCCCCTGATGCTCCCGGCTACGGGCGCGTACAGTTCGTATTCGACGGTTTGGGGCGGCTTGCTCAGGTCAAAGACGATTACGGTACCCTCATTGGTCGATTCTACTATGCGGGTAACCGCCTGGTGTATCAGGACGACGGCCAGAACTACACTTCAGTCTCGTACCAGTGGGCAGGCGGCAGGCTCCTGTCGCAGCAGCAAAACAGCGCCATCTTCTGGTACTTGCTGGACACTCGCGGCGACGTCGTTGCGTTAGTCGATGCTTCTAATAATCTCGCGGCGCATTACGTGTACGACGCATTCGGGCAGGAACTTCAGGACAGTTTCGAAGGCGACGAGATCCTGGTCCCCAACCCCCTCCGGTATCGCGGAAACATCGGCTACATGCAGGTCTTCCAGTCTTCAGAAGGTCCGGCTTTCTCCCTCTATAATGTCGGCGCCCGCACCTACCATACCGGCACCGGGCGGTGGATGCAGGAAGATCCCCTTCTTGGCTTCCAGTCTGATCCTCTCTCGTTCAACCGATACCTGTATTGCAACGCTGATCCAGTCTTGGCATCAGACCCAAGCGGACTTGCGCCATTCAATTATGGAATGGCGCCAAGTTGCTTTGGTTCATTCGTCCCCTGCAACCCAAATGACCCGGCTGATCAACCACCAGGATGGTGGGGGTACGTGGGGGCCGGCGCGGGTGTTTCCATCGGCGCTTACGGATTAGGAATGCTCGGCATTTCCGCGGCTGCGGCCGCGGCCGGCACAGGCGGCGCGGTTGAGACTGCAACAACGGCGGGAACCTCTGCAGGGGGTTATATGGGTTTGGGTAGCCTTATCACCGGAGTCGGCACCGAAATTGCGGCGGCGTTCGACAAAAAGTCCAATGAGCTCTTCTGCGCGATGGTGGACGCGGTCGCCAGGGCCATGATACTCGGTGACAAGTTGCCTAAGAACCTAGTGTTTCCTAATATCGTCGCGTTCGGTTTCTTGCGTTGTTGTGTTCGCGTGGCCCCAGAGTGCCTATCGAAGACCGCTTCGTGGCATATGGCGGAACGAGGAAGGGCAGAGAGCGCCGAACTCACTGCCCTTCCATAGCCTAACATATCCCAGATGGGTTTTCGTCAGGTGCTCGTTGGCCCGGTCGTTGTGTGGAGGGGCGCAGTGGAAGCGCTCAACCACGGCAGGCTGACAAGATTCCGACACGCCCGAGGGGAGCGTATTTCGCCTACAGAGCGGGCGTGCTTCAAGCCTTTTTTGCCTTCACGGTTTTCATGCCATTTGATCGGTTGGAGGTATTGGCAATGCCGTACATCATCGTTAGTGTTGTATACGCAATCCTTGCGTACGTTGGAGGGCTCGCCGCAGTCAAAATGAATCGGCCACGCGCTTCGGGAATCTTCATGGCGATCTGGCAAGGGAGCTGTGTCTTCTTGGTCGTGTGCGCCGTAGAGATGGTGACGGAGTCACCGCGTACCGGCTGGAATCTCCAGACCGCAATCCACGCTGTGGCTATCGTATGGGTCATTGCAACATTGCTCGGATTGCTTACCGCATGCGGAATGAGCATTCTTTGGCGCATCCGAACCACTCGATGACGGGTCCTCTTCCTTGCGTTGGGCTAGAATGAGGCCGTGAGTCTTCAGGTCTGGTCATTGGCGAGCGGCAGCAGCGGGAACGCCTTCCTCATCCGGGGAGGGCGGACCACCGTGCTGCTTGACGCAGGCTTTCCGATGCGCACGATCCGCGACAAGATCGCGTCTGTGGGCCAGAGCCCCCTCGATGTGCAGGCCGTGCTCCTGACCCACGAACACTCCGATCACTGTTCCGGCGCTGGGCCGACCTGCCGCGCCCTGAAGGTGCCCCTCGTCGCCAATTCCGCCACACTGGAAGCCGCTTCCCGCATCGTGGGTTCCACCCCGTCGACCGAATTGCCCACGGGCTCTGAGATGGAGATCGGCGACCTGCAAGTGCGGTCGTTTCCTGTGTCACATGATGCCGCCGATCCGGTGGGATATGTGTTCTCCTGCGGCGGCGCACGTGCATGCTACGTGACCGACACTGGAACGCTCACGCCGGTCATCACGTCGAACATGATGGGAGCTCAGCTTGTCATCGTTGAAAGCAATCACGACGTGCTACGCCTGAGCCAGTCCGGCTATCCCGCGGAATTGAAGCGGCGGATTTTGGGAAACCGCGGGCACTTGAGCAACGTAGTTACTGCGAGGGAGATCGCGCGGCTATCCCTGGAGAGCGCCCCGTGCGTGGTGTGGCTGGCACACCTCAGTGAAGAAAACAACTCGGAGCGCCTGGCGATGACCACGAGCCGCAATGCGCTGAACGCCGCGCAGCCGGCCAATGTCAGGCTGGCCCTCGCGAAGCGCAACGTGGTGAGCGTACACTGGAACAGCGCCGACAACTGGTGGCAAGGCAGCCTGTTCTAGGCTCCGGAACTCGGAACTCGGAACTCGGAACCCGTCACCCGTCACCCGTCACCCGTCACCTGATTATGAACTGGACATGCCCGCAATGCGGTGAAACCAACCCGGACACGACGAAGCTGTGCGGCCTCTGCGGCGAGATGCGCCCCGCCGTGAAGGCCGAGCAGGTGGTCGTTCGAGCGATGGGGCCGTCACCATCGGCCACGCTGCCAACGGTAACCCCCGGCTCCGACCGATGGGCTCCCCGTGACCCGGCGCGCCCATCCGAAGCGGAAAAACAGCGGCTCGCGGAGCAGGCCGCTCAGCAGATCATGGGCACGACCGCTCCTGCAGGGCCCTCAACCGTTGGCTGTGGCAACCTGGCGATGTTCATCATGTTCCTGCCCTGGTCGCTGTTGGTGCTGCCGATGCCGGGCGGCCTTCGCAACAGGAACGTTGGAAGGATCCTGCTGGTGATCGGCGCGATGGCGGTGTTGGTGGGGATACTCTCGCTCATGGCAGTGGCGCCCCACGTCATGAAGCTCGCGCACGACATCTCAGCCGGCTATAACGTGCCGGACACCGGTAACTAGAAGCTGGGCGTTCCTCGCCCATCGCTCATCGTTTCCTTCACGCGCTTTGCTTCACCGTCAGCGCGCCGGAGCGGATCTTCTTCTCCGCATCCTCCACCTTCTTCAGCACAGCCGGCGGTATCTTCGTTTTGAGGGCGGGGTTGAAGATCACATCCACGTAGCCCTCCTTCATCCCCAGCGTGCGCATGATGCCCTGGAACCGGTTCGCTTTCACCTCCTGGGCCACGGCTTCGAAGGTCTTGCCGAGTTCCAGCACGGCGCTTGCCAGGCACACATCCGGCGCAACGGCAGTCTGGTCGGCGTTGCTGCCGAGCGCATACACCGTCTTTCCGGCCTTGTTGGCATCGCTCACCGCCTGGAACATGCCGATTCCCGCGGCGTCCGCGTTGTGGAAGATAACGTCCGCTCCCTGCCCGATGAGTGTCGCCGTCTGGCGGTTTGCGGCGCCGGTATCGGCCCACGAGTCCACATATGCGAACGTGACGGGTGTGCCGGGCCTAGCGCTGTCAACTCCGGCCTTCAGGCCGTTGAACGTGCTTTCCACCACCGAAATCTGTTTGCCGCCCACGCAGGCGATTCGTCCGGTCTTGCTCATGCCCGCGGCGAGCACTCCCAGGCAGTACGTCGCATCCTCAAGGCGGTAGGCCAGCGAAGTCACGTTCGGAGCGTTGACCCGGCCGGCGGTAATGACGAAGTGCGATTTGGGGAAGTCCTTCGCCACGCGCATCGCGGGTTCGCCGTATTCATTGCCGTGGCCAAGGATGATGTCGTAACCGCGGCTGGCGAAACCGCGCAGGGCGGCTTCTATCTCGCCTTCGGATTTCACTTCCTGCTCGGAGACTTCGGCCCCGGTATCCTTCTTCAGTTGTTGTGCGGCATCGTGCGCCAGTCCGTTCCAACCGTGATCGCTCACAGGTCCCGAGGTCACCAGGGCCACCTTGAGGGCACCCGGCGCGGAAGTAGGCGGCGTCTGCTTCGTGCATCCTGCCAGGAGCGCGGCCGAACCTAATATCAGAAGGAATCGCTTCATCATCACATCCTCAAATCTCGACGCTTACCGACCGCGTCGGGCTGTTGATCTCGCTGCTGTGGCCCGGGAACACAAGCGCCTTCGGATCAAGCGTGTTCTTGGCGAAATTGACGGCTATCGCCGCCTCGCCCACACCCGTGGCTATCAGCTTGATCTTGCCCTCGTGCCACACAACATCCCCGGCCGCGAAGACGCGTGCGATGGTCGTCTGCATGTGTTCGTCCACCACAACACTGTTTCTGGAAATCTCCAGGCCCCAGGACTTGATAGGGCCCAGATCCGCGGAGAAGCCCAGGAAAAGCAACACGGCGTCGCATCCAATCGTTTCCTCCCCGAGGTTTCTGTTGTGCGCAAGCGTGACCGCTTCAACCCTGTCCACGCCGTGTACTTCCTTGACCTCGCGGAACAGCTTGAATGTGATCCTGGGGTTCCGGGTGCACGCGACGACGGACTCCTCATGCGCCCGGAACGCATCTCGCCGATGGACGAGGATCACCTCGGCGGCATTCCCGGCGAGGTTGAGCGCCCAGTCGATCGCCGAATCGCCACCTCCAACCACCACAACGCGCTTGCCGTCGTAGACCGATTTGTCATTTACGTAATGCTCAATGCCTTTGCCGGTCAGCTCGCGGACGCCCGGAACGTCCAGAGTTTTCGGCTCGAATGCGCCGACGCCGGCGGTGATCAGCGCCACGCGCGCGTGGTGAACCGCCTTGTTGGTTGTGAGCGTCACCTTCTCGCCATCGGAGCACAGCCCGGTCACTGTTTCCTCCAACCGGACCGTTGGCTCGTACTGCATCGCCTGTTCGATCATATTGGCCGCGAGGTCCCGGGCCAGCACCTTTGGGAAGCCCGGCATATCGTAGATGAACTTCTCGGGGTAGAGCGTTGCCAGTTGCCCGCCCAGTGTGGGCAGCGAATCAAGAATCAGCACGCGCATACCCCGCAGGCCCGCGTAATATGCCGCGAAGAGGCCCCCGGGGCCCCCGCCGATGATTGCGATGTCATAAAGGTCCAATGTAAATATCTCCCGGCGTTCATTATACCCGGTTGAGAGGCATGAGGCAGGGTGAAACGGCGGGACGCAGGCCGCACCGTGGTGGCCCCCCAAACTCCCAACTCCGAATGCACGGCTAGACAGCGAAGCGCGGCCCGCAGACACAATGCAGTGTGCGGACGGCAGCGGCCTTCCGCCGCGAGTTCATCGTTTGTCCTGCAAGGAGATAACCGTGTCGAAACTGCTTTTGCTCGGCGGATTGACCACCGCTTACCACTATTTCGGCGAGTTGGCGCCGGTCATTACACGTACCATTGCCCCCGCCGGTTTCGAGGTCATCTGCTCGGAAGACCTGTCCGTGCTCAGCGAGGCCAACCTTAAGAACTACGCCGGCGTGGTCAACTACACCACGAACCGTGACCTCTCCGATGAGCAATGGGCCGCCCTCAAGGGCTTCATCCTCGGCGGGGGTGGCTATATCGGCATCCACAATGCCACGGACACGTTCAAGAACCAGCCCGAAGCCATCAAAATGATCGGCGGCATCTTTGTAACCCACCCGGCACAGCTGGATGTTCCCGTGGAGATTGCGGCCCTGCACCCTGTGACCGAGGGCGTCGAACCGTTCACCGTTCACGACGAGCTCTATATCATGGAGCACCACCCGGACACGTATACCCTGCTGGCCAGGACACCGGCCGAAGGGAGCCAGCCGATCGCATGGGTGCGTGAAGAGGGCGGAGGCCGGGTCTTCTATCTGGCGCTGGGGCATAACACCCAGGTGTATGAAAACCCAAACTACGCAAAACTGCTGCAACGCGGCGTCCAGTGGGCCACCCGCTCCGCCGTGACGGCCTGAACCCGCGTATTCCGGATCCGTATGCTGTCACCGCGCGCGCAATGGGTGCCGCGCGGAAGGAGGCCCGAATGGTGCATCGTCTCTTGTGTGCCGCCGCGCTGAGTGCGGCATCTACGGTCGTGGCGGCCCCGCCCGCGCTGCCTCCCACCCCGAAGAAACCGGTTGCCGACGTCTACCACGGGGTCTCGGTGACGGACGACTACCGCTGGCTGGAGGACGGCAACGATCCGGCGGTGCGCAAGTGGAGCGATGCGCAGAACAAGCGCACGCACGCCATCCTGGACGCCCAGCCACAGCGAAGCCCAATCGCGAAGCGGCTGCGCGCGCTCTATGCCGGCAAATCGGTCAGTTACTACGATCTCCAGTTGCGGGGCGGCACGCTCTTCGCCATCAAGAGCCAGCCGCCGAAACAGCAGCCGTTCCTTGTGGCCCTGAAGTCCACGGAGGAGACCAGGTCGGAGCGCATCGTGCTCGATCCCAATTACCTGGACGCCTCCGGTGATACGACGATCGATTTTTACGCTCCGTCGATGGATGGGACCAGGGTCGCGGTCTGCCTCTCGAAAAATGGCAGCGAGGACGGCAGCGTCCATGTGTACGACACCAGGTCCGGCAAGGCGCTTGAGGACATCGTGCCGGGCGTCAACTACCCCACGGCCGGCGGCAGCGTGGCATGGCGCGGCGATGGCGCCGGCTTCTTCTACACGCGCTACCCCAAGGGCGAAGAACGCGCGCCGGAGGACTTGCATTTCTACCAGGAGGTCTTCTTCCACAAGCTGGGACGCCCGCTCTCCGAAGACGCCTATGTGCTGGGCGGTGATTTTCCGCGCATCGCGGAGACGGATTTGGAGACATCGGACGACGGCAGATTCGTCCTGGCCACGGTCTCCAATGGCGACGGCGGCGAATACGCCCACTACGTCCTGCAGCCCTCCGGCTGGTGGGCGCAGGTGACGACCTTCGCCGATAAGATCACAAGCGCCGCCTTCGGGCCGAACGACACGCTCTATCTCCTCTCCCATCAGGGTGCACCGAGGGGCAAGGTTCTGCGCGTTCCGCTGATCGAACCGAAACTCTCGGAGGCAGTGCTGGTGATCCCGCAGAGCGATGCGGTTGTCCGCCAGGTGATCCCCGCGGCGGACCATCTCTATGTTGTGGACGTCATCGGCGGGCCGTCGCGCATCCGGGTCTGCGATCCTGCCGGCAAGCAGACCGCGATTGTGCCGATCCCCCCCGTGAGCGCGGTTGGCGGGGCTCTCCGGGTGGGCGACGCTCTTGTGTATAACGTTTCCTCCTTTACGCTGCCCGGCGCGTGGTACCGCTACGATCCCGCATCCGGGAAGTCCACGCGAACGGCGTTGTTCCGCACGTCGCCCGCCGATTTTGCGGACGCGGAGGTTGTCCGCGCCACCGCTGTGAGCAAGGACGGCACGAAGGTCCCATTGAGCATTCTGATGCGGAAGGGAACGGTACTCGATGGGAAGAACCCGCTCTTACTCACCGGTTACGGGGGCTATGGCATCGTGGAGTCGCCCGGTTTCAACGCGGGCCTGCGGCTGTGGCTCGATGCGGGCGGCATTTATGCCTCGGGGAACATCCGCGGCGGCGGCGAGTTTGGCGAAGACTGGCACCTGCAGGGCAACCTTACGAAGAAGCAGAACGTCTTCGACGACTTCACGGGGTGCGCCCAATACCTGGTGAAGGCCGGATACACGAGCGCGGACAAACTGGCGATCCAGGGGGGCAGCAACGGCGGCCTCCTTATGGGCGCCGTGCTGACGCAGCATCCCGGCCTCTTCAAGGCTGTCGTGAGCCAGGTGGGCGACTACGACATGCTTCGCGAAGAATTGACCGACAACGGCCAGTTCAACGTCACGGAATTTGGCAGCGTGAAAGATCCGGAACAGTTCAAGGCGCTTTATGCCTACTCGCCGTACCACCACGTGAAGGACGGCACGCAGTACCCGGCAGTGTTGTTTACCGCCGGTGATAACGACGGCCGCGTTGCCCCGTGGAACAGCCGAAAGATGACAGCGCGTCTCCAGGCCAGCGGCACGAAGCGCCCGGTGCTGCTGCGGACCAGCGCCAAATCTGGCCACGGCATCGGCGATTCCCTGGATGAAAGCATCGCCGAAGACGCGGACATCTACGCGTTCCTCTTCTGGCAGTTGGGAATGACACTCCCGCCGGCCAAAAAGTGATTCCGGGTTTCGAGTTCCGGGGGCGGAAATTCGGAACCCGGAACGTTGTCCGTTGCCACTCGTCTTCACAAGGGAGCATCGTTGCCCATCGGGAGCCCCACGGGCAGCCAAAACGTCGAAGAGGAGAACCGCTGTGCGCAGAACCTCCAGAGCCCTCGCCGGACTCGCCGGTATTCTGATCGTCGGCCCCGCCGGCGCTGCCACCGTTTACGTCAACCGCGATGCGCCAGGCGTCATCCAGGACGGCGCAACCTGGCAGACCGCTTTCATCACCATCCAGCCCGCCCTGGACGCGGCCAAGCCGGGCGACGAAGTCTGGGTAACCGGCAACCGGTATGCCGGAGGCCTCACGCTCCGCACCCCGCATGTGGCTTTGTATGGCGGCTTCTCCGCCGGTGACACGAACAAAGACCGGCTGAACCCCTCATTCCAAACGCGAATCCTGCCACTCAACGCCGATCCGCTGGTAACCATCACACCGGAAGCGCTCGGCGCCGTCTGGGACAACTTCGATCTGGCACGCGGCGAAGACAGCATGTGGGCGCACTGGGCTACCATCCCTGGCCCCGGAATTATCATCCAGGCGGCCGATTGCACAATCAGACGTGACACGATCCATGGCTGCGGCGCCATCAATGCCGAATCCGGAGGCGTCTCTTGCATGGCAGGTTCCTCGGCGACGTTCGCGGAATGCATCATCTGCAACAACACGGCGAGGGACGGCGGCGGCATCGTCGCGAAGGGCGCCGTGCTGACCGTCGTCAACAGCACCGTGCGGGAAAACGACGCGATGGCTTCCAGCACGAACGCGCCCGAGTACATCTGGGATGGCCGAGGCGGGGGAATCGCGGTACTGGGCGGGTCGGCCAACATCGTCCACACAACGATTACCGGAAACGTCTCCCGGCACGGGGGCGGATTGTGGGCCGATGGCGCCGCCGTTTCCTTCGCGCGCAACTGGGTGGAGGACAACGCCGCCCTTCGCGAATCGCCCAGCAATATGGGGATGGTCGTTCAGGTCTCCGGTGGCGGTGTCGGGCTGAGTAACTGCACCGCGGACGTCCGGAACAACGTGTTCGCACTGAACATGGTCTATGGCGACGCCCTGCCCGGCATCTTCAGCGTTGCCGAGGTGCAGGGGGGCGGACTTGCTTTCATCGGCGGAAGCGGGAGCGTCGTCAACAATACGTTCGTCGGCAACCTGGCCAGCGCTATTGGGCTGCAGTTCAGCGGTAATGGATCCACGTGTATGGGTGGCGGAGCCTCGATATGGGCGACCGCGAACGTGGCCAACAACATCTTCTCTGACAACCGAGCCACGCTTGAGCCTGACTCCACGGCGTACGGTAACGCGCTGGCATCAAACGGAACCGTTCAGGCGTTCAACCTGTATGATACGAATGTCGTGTCGGACCCTTCGCCCAGCCCGTTCGAACACGGCTCCATAGAAGCGAACCCGATGTTCCAGGCGGGGTCGCCCCGGTATAAGCCCATCACCACATCTCCGGCAGTGGACGGTGGGGAGGCGAGCTTCGTGCACCCCGGTGAGGTAGATATTACCGGCGCGTCCCGTATTCAGGGCCTGCGTGTGGACATGGGGGCCTACGAGGCGGCCACGCCGCCTGGTCCCAGCCGTGTTTACGTTTCTCCGTCCGGCAGCGACGCTAACGATGGGACCACTTGGGCGACCGCCAAACAGTCCATCAGGGCTGCGTTGAGGGCCGTCGCGATGGACGGCGCCGTGTGGGTGCGTGAAGGTGTGTATCAGGCAGGCTTAGACATACCCAGCCACGTGTCGTTGTACGGCGGCTTTCAGGGCGCCGAAGACCGGTTGGAACAGCGGGACTACTTCCACCACGCCTCCGTCATCGCGGGAGATGGCGGAGGAACGCTTATCTCCATCTCCAGCACCGCGCAGACCGTCCGAGTGGACGGGTTTACGATCCGCGGCGGAGGCGCAACGGGTGACATGGGTGCTTACAGTGCTAGCGGAATCACCAGTGCCGGGAAGGACGTGGTTATCGTCAACAACACCGTCTCGGATATCGCCGCCAGCTACTACGAGGACAACCCATCGGCATGGGCAAGCGGTATCAACGCAGGCGGCGGTCCAGTGACGATCGCGAACAACTCCGTCCGGAACGTCAGCGCCACGGCCATCCAGGGAATGACGTATCCGCAGTTTTCCAACTACGCCTCCGCCTATGCGGTCGGCATCACCGTGGGCGGAGGAGACGTGACCGTTGCCAACAACGTCGTCGCGGGAGTCACCGCCAGGGTTGGCGGCGCCCCTTCCAATTTCGGGGTCGAGGCGGACGGTATCGCCGGTGGCAACATAGCGGGACGGATCGTGAATAACACAATCGTGAACAGCCATGGATCAGCTGTCTTCTTCAGCTACCCGGCTCCGGACGCGTACGGCTATGGCATCTCTCTCGGAGGAAACACCACGGGTCTCACGGTGGCGAACAATGTCATCGCTTACAACTCAACTGGCGTGAGCGCCTCATCAACCGATGCATTCAGTCACAATTGTTTCTACGGCAACATCTATGGCAGTGCCACCGGAGGCGCGGATCCCATAGGCGTCAACGGCAATATCCTCGCCGATCCGCTGTTTGCGAGCCTGGGAGCCGGCGACTATCACCTGCAGCTTCTATCGCCGTGTGTGGACGCGGGCGATAACGCAGCCGTCTGGGGCGACACGGACCTGGACGGGCGCACTCGCGTCATCGCCGGCACGGTCGACATCGGAGCGTACGAGACAACGTACGCAGCGGCATACACCATTGCGGACGCAGCCAGCGCGCTGCGCATTGCGGCCGGCTTAAGTGCGCCGAGTCCGGCGCTCGTGGGGCGTCTAAACGTAGCGGGGGATAACAGCCGCGTGGATGTGGCTGACGCCGTGCTGCTGGCGCGAAAGGCCGTCGGCAAAGACCGAAACCCGTAATGCGCGGGGTTCGAGCCCCGAGTGTCCCAACTCGGAACCCGGGAACCGGAACTCGGAACTCGGAACTCGGAGCCCGGAACTCGGACCTCGGTGATTCCTTCCGGCAGTTGGGGAACGCATTCTCAAGCCCGAGGCACAGAAAAAGGGGCGCGTTGAGACACGACCCGACACACGGATTCGTGGTGTACACCCAACCGACGCCCCTGTTCATCTGATCTATCGACCAGCTGAACCGTTTTCTGAATCACTTTTTTCCTGGCTCAGCGCCGGTTTGGCAAGATTGCCCACATGGCGCGGGCTCTCCAGCATCACGGACGTTCCGCGGTTGTGAACGAATATCTCCTGTGCCGTTCTCACTTCGCTGTCTCGCTGGATGATGGAATACGTCACCGCGAGGCCCTGCGCCTCGCTGTCGTAGGCGCGGATGCGGCCGCCCCAACTGGTGCGCGGCGCCAGTGGGTGCAGGCTGGGGTGCAGCCTGCGGAACTCCGCGCTGGTCATGCGTGTGGTCGCTCCCTTGTTGGTCACGTACACGAGGCTTTGCGTTGCGATCTGCGCCACGGTGTCCTTCACGTAGTACACCTTAAGCACGTTTCCCCAGTTGCCGTGGCCCAGCGAATCGGTCTGGTACGCTTCAATCGCGCAGCCTGCTTGCTGGTCCATCCACGCGCCGGGTCCCCCGGCCTTGCCCTTCAGAAGCGGCTCGGAACCCACGGCCTCCATGGCGTCGTGGACTTCCTTCACCTTCATACCCAGTGCGATAACGCCGATCCGCTCACCGGGTTGAATTCGGTGCCGCTCAGCGTCTGCCCGCGCGCCGGCGCATGCGACGAGCCCTGTCAGCAGGAATATGTAGCGAGTCAGTCCCATGCGGATTCTCCCCCTCGTGAAAGGAAACCGGTCAGTCTCCACAGTCTCCTGATTTCCGGCTTCCGGAATCTGGCCGGCTCCGTACTTCCTTTGACGGTGGCCGCCTGGCGTTAGTTCATCAAATCCGCCAGGATATCCTTGTACCGGGCCGTCAGCACGTGGCGTTTCACCTTGAGGGTGGGCGTCAACTCCCCGTTTTCGATGCTGAACTCATGATCCATGAGCGCGAACTTGCGCACCTTTTCAAAATCGGCCAGGTGCACGGACAACCGATCGAGTTCTTTCTTG
Organism: Armatimonadota bacterium; assembly: GCA_036504095.1. NCBI lineage: Bacteria > Bacillati > Armatimonadota > Armatimonadota bacterium. The sequence continues at coordinate 59,848 of DASXVS010000007.1, forward strand.
ATGAACCGGCGCACCTCCGGGTCCGAGGCCAGCGCTGCGCGGTCCATAGGCGCCCCGTTCTCTTCCTGCAGGCGGTCGAATGCAGGGACGATCAGCGCCACAACGCTCTGGCTCCCGTCGCCCATCAGCGCCAGGTCTGTGATGTACGGACTCGTCTTCAGGTTGGCTTCGATGTCCTGTGGCGCCACCTTTTTCCCGTTGCTCAGGACGATGAGGTCCTTCTTGCGCCCGGTGATGCGGATGAATCCATCCTCGATGTAGGTGCCCAGATCGCCGGTGTGGAACCAGCCGTCGGCGGTGATCGCCTCCGCGGTCGCCTCCGGCTTGCGCCAGTATCCGCGCATCACGTTGCCGCCGCGACACAGTATTTCCCCGTCTTCCGCGATGCGGATTTCGTTATTGTCGCCCGGCAGGCCAACCGAGTTCGGGCGGATGTTGTTCGCGCGATTCGCGATCGCCAGCGAAGACGTTTCCGTCAGGCCGTAGCCCTCGATCATCATCAAGCCGCAGGCGTGGAAAAACTCCATGACGTCACCTGCCAGCGGCGCCCCCGCCGATACCAGATACCTGATGCGCCCGCCGAAGCGTTCCCGGACCGTATGGAGGACGAGCTTGTCCGCCAATGAGCGCTGTATCGCGGTCGCCCGGTCCACCTTGCCTCCGCGCATCTCGATGCGGGCGGCCTTCAGACCCACGCCGATGGCCCAGTCAAACACCTTCTTCTTCTTGGGACCCGCCTTGGCCGCCGCGTCTTCAATCTTTTCCTTCATCTTTTCGTAGAGGCGCGGCATCCCGAGGAAGATCGTAGGCTTGACCTCCACGAAATTGAGTGGCAACTTGGCGATGCGCTCCACGGATGAGGAGCCTTCCACATACACGATTTGCGAACCGCCCGTAAGCGCCAGGTAGTACCCCGCCGCCCGCTCGTAGATGTGGCACAGCGGCAGGAAGGACAGGAAAATGTCCGTCTCGTCCCACGGAATGATCGTCGGGACCCCCGAGATCACATTCATGAAGTTGCCGTGCGTCAACTCCACGCCCTTCGGATCGCCGGTGGTGCCGGAGGTGTAGATGATGGTGGCAAGGTCGTCGGGCGTCACGCCGCTCCACGCTGCCTTGTAGGCATCGTCGGTCAGTGGAAAGTCCCTGCCCAGCGCGATAAACGAGTCCAGATCCCGGACGCCCCCCTCGGCCGCGCCGGAGATGAGCACCACTTCCTCGAGATCGGGGCAGTCCGCGCGGACTGCCTTCACTTTTGCCAGCTGCATGGCGTCGCCGGCGAAAACCGCCTTGGCGCCGGAGTCCCGGAGCATGTACGAAACCTGGTTGGCCGGAAGCGTTGGGTAAATGGGGACAACAACCGCGCCGATGGCGAGAGTGGCGAGGTCTATCCTGGCCCAGTTCATGCCGTTTTCGGAGAGGATCGCAACGCGGTCGCCTTTGTGGATGCCGAGACCGTTGAGCGCGGATGCGATCATTTGTATGTCGGATGCGAGGGCCGCATAGGACATGGGGCGGAACGCGCCGTCCCGTTTGGCGCTCAGTGCGGGCCGGGTGGGGAACCGGCGCACCGAGTCCTGGATCGCCTGGTTGAGTGTTGGTGCAATGTGAACGCCGGCGTTATGTGCGCCGGTGGAAGCACCCTGCGTCGCCACGGTCAAAGCGGACGCCATTGGCTTGTCTCCTTGGCCGGCCCTCGGAGGGCCGGATATTGCTCCGCTTCGCCCAATCGAGCGAAACGGAAGCGTCAGCCGGGCAGCGAATTCGGCGCCGGCCAATGCCTACGTCACAATTAAGATGACTTTATATCATAGCATCTGGGACCGTCATTCGAACCACAGGCCGCCTGCTGTACGCGGCCGCGAAGCCGGAGTTCCGCAGTCGTCCGGGTGTTTTCTGAAGCCTGTTCGCCGGCTGGCGACGCGAACGGCCTCGAACCGCCTAAAATGGAACACATGAAAACCAGAACCTTCATCACCCTGGCTCTCTGCGCCAGTGTGGTCTACCCTGCCACGGCGGCCAAACATTCCGGCGCCGTGCCGGTGCACATCCTCGCCTTGAATGATTTCCACGGACATATCCAGGCCGACCGGACAATCACCGTGCGCGGGCAGAAACTACCCGTCGGCGGAGCGGCGTGGTTGACCGGCATTTTCCGTGCGAGACGCGCGGCGCAGCCAGGTACGCTCCTTGTGGACGCCGGCGATATGGTCGGCGCCAGCCCTCCCGTCTCCAGCCTGTTCCGCGACGAGCCAACGGTCGAATTCCTGAACATGGCCCATTTCGACGTTGGTACGCTCGGGAACCACGAGTTCGACAGGGGCATCCCGGAAATGCGGCGCCTCTGGGGTGGAGGAGTTTCCAAATCCAGCCGCTACTATCCCAGGCCTTTTCCGGGCGCTCGATTCCCCATGATCTGCGCCAACATCCTGGACGAAAAGACCGGGAAGACCCTCTTTCCGCCTTATCTGATCAAGACGGTAGGCGCGGCCCGCGTCGGGTTCATCGGCGCGGTGACCGGCGAATTGGCGGCGGTTACCTCCGCGGCCTCCCGTAAGGGAGTCCGTGAGATTGACCCCGCGACGGCCATCAACCAGTGGGCCCGGTACCTCGGCTCGCACGGTGTCCATTCCATCGTAGTGCTCCTCCATGAGGGCGGCACGCAGGAGCCGCCAACGCCGGAGGGGACGCTCACCGGCGCCGTCCTGGACGTTGCGGACAAACTGGATCAGGACGTGGATGTAGTCGTTTCGGCGCATTCCCATCAGTACACCAACGCGTTTCGCGGGAAACTGCTGATTACCCAGGCGCGCTCCTACGGCTCGGCCTTCGCCGCGATCGATCTCACGGTTGACCTCGCGTCCGGCGACATTGTGCGTAAGAAGGCCACCATCGTGGACGCGGTGCATGATGGGGTAAAGCCGGCGAACGACGTTGCGGCGATGGTCAAATCCTACGAGGATGCCGCCGCGCCTCGCATTAACAAAGTTGTCGGCGAACTCGGCGCAGACATGCCGACGGATCGCGGGCCGAACTCGCTCCTGGGCGCGCTCATCGCGGACGCGCAGCGTGAATCGGTGCATGCGGATGTCGCATTCATGAACCCGGGCGGCGTGCGCGCCGGCCTGACGAAGGGGAAAGTGACTTGGGGCCAGGTCTTCACTTGTCAGCCGTTCAACAACCAGGTGACAGTGCTCCATATGACGGGCGCGCAGATAAAGACGGCGCTCGAGCAGCAGTGGGGAGCCGGCAGTGGCGGTGAGGCGCGAGCGACCGTCCTTTATCCGTCCGGGCTGACCTATGACTTTGATGAATCCCAGCCGTACGGAGCACGGGTGCAAAATCCGACGGTCGGTGGAGCACCGCTAGCGGAAACCCAGGTCTACGCGGTCGCCATGAACTCGTTCCTGGCCGGCGGCGGCGACGGATTCCCTGAATTCGCCACTATCAAGGACCGCAGCCTTGGCCCCAATGACCTCGATGCGCTCATCTCGTACCTGGCGGCGCACCCCGGAGTGATCCCGGAAGCGGGGCGAGTCCATGCCGCGTCAGCGCCGAAAACCGGCGGATGAGGTTCAGAAAACGAACGAACGAGCGTCCTCGCCGCCGCCGTGTGGTGGTGGCGAGGGTGCTCCTGGCCGTCCTGCTCGTCGCGGCGGCCGCGCTGGGAATCGCCGCGTGGCGTATCCGCCAGGCTAACGGGGGTGTCTGGGCGTCGGATCTACACGTCTGGCCACCGCCACGCCGCGGCGACAGAATCCTCATCTTCGCGCCGCACTGCGATGACGAAACCCTTGGCCTGAGCGGCCTCACCCAGCAGGCCGTCGCGGCGGGCGCCGATGTCCGCGTCGTGTTCGTGACCAATGGCGACGGCTTTCCGTATTCCGCCGAACGGGAATACCAGAGGCTCCGCTTGAAGCCGTCCGACTACGTGAAGTTCGGCATGTCCCGCCAAGTCGAGGCGCTTCAGGCGGTCGCGGCATCGGGGGTTGCGCGGAACCACGTCACGTTCCTCGGCTACCCGGATGGGGGCGTCTCGGAACTCTGGCTGCACAACTGGACGCCCGCACGACCGTACAAGTCACGTTTCACATCCCGAACGCGCTCTCCCTATCCCAATAGCCGCACACGCAACGCGGTGTACTGCGGACAGAGCGTGATGAGCGACATTGAAGGCCTCGTCCGCGCATTTCACCCCACACAGGTCTACTGCCCGCATCCCAACGATAACCACGCCGACCATTGGGCGACGTACACGTTCGTAACCGCGGCGCTGTGGCAATTGCGCCGGGACGCGTCCGCCTTCGGGCCGGCCGGCCGGCCGCCCATCGAGGGGCTCTACGTGGTGCATCGGGGCGACTGGCCGGTGCCGCAGGGCTATCACCCGAAATCCGGGCTGCCGCCGCCCGCGGCCCTGCTTCAGGCGGATACGGAATGGAAGCAGATTCCGATCACGCCGGCCCAGGCAGCCGTAAAGCTGAACGCGATCTCGAAATATCGGAGCCAGACGCGTGTGATGAAGCGGTTCCTCATGTCGTTCGTGCGGAAGAACGAACTCGTCGGGACGCGGACGTCTGGACCGCTCACCGTCGTGAAGGATGGGGCCCTTCGCGTCGTGGATGACTGGAAAGACCTGCCGGTCAGCGTCGTGGACCCGGTGGACGATACCGTGCAGACCGAGATCGGCGGATCGGGGGACCTGTCCAGTGTGTCCGTAGCGGAAGACAGCCGGCGCCTCTACATACGGCTGGAGCTGAGAAAACCCATCAGTCCTCGGGTCGCCTATGACGTGTACTGGCACCCGTTGCCCGGCGATGCTTCGGGTACGCGCGGCATGTCACTGCGGCTTGGCGGCCAGCTGCAAGGGCGGGTGTCAGCGGTTGTGCGCGGGAACGTATGGCAGATCGCCGTTCCGCGGCCGCCGGGCGACGCCGTCATGGTGGGCGTCAAGTGCCGCTATCACCGCTTTACGCTGGACAAGACCGGCTGGCGCGTGCTGGAACCGGTATCGGGTTCCTAGTCTCGAGTTCCGAGTTAGCAGATAACCGCGGCGCCGGCCTCCGTGCCGGGTCGTTCACGGCCCGGATTCATGCTACGCTGCGGTTACGCCGACATCCGGGATAACCTGTTCCAGCGGATCCGGGATGAGCCCTGCCAGCACGCGGTTGCGAGTCTTGGTATCGTACTGTTCGTGAGGCATATCCGGCGTAAACTGCTCCTGAACGAGCGCATTCGGACGCTCGATCCGGCGCCCTACGTACTCGCCGTACACGCTGCGGAGGTTCCAGCGTTTTTGCGTGACGGAGAGGTACTTGTTCAACGCGCCCATCAACAGGGACCGGTGCCAGTACCGCCACTTGACGGAATCCACGATCGAAGGCGACAGGCGGCGCCAGGCGCTGGATGCGCTGTAGAACCACCCGAATGCGTCGCGGAGTCCGTGGTACATCTGCTCCTGCGAGATATGCGGGAAGCGGCGAACCGGGTGCGCGGCGTCGTAGTTCTCCCAGTTCCAGTCCGTGATGAGGTTGCCACGCACGGCCGCCTCAAAATCGCGGGCGCCGGGTTCCGGGGTGTTGATGCTGTACTGGGCAAGGTCCAATTTGGCCTTCACTCCCCATTCGGCCGTGCGTTCGAACACGTCGGGGCGCTCCGAGTCATCCACGCCGAAGACAAATGCTCCCAAAACGGCGATGTCGTTGTCATGGCAGCGCCGGATGAGTTCCTCATACCGCGAAGTCTCCATGCTCTTGCCAAGACCACCCGTGATGGATTCAACACCGATGTAAAGCCCCTTACAACCGGAGCGAGCGAAGAGCGGGATGAGCTCGTCCTGGTTGTTGTACAGCGTCATCGCGGTGAGTTCGGTCAGCCATTTAACACCGTGACGCCTGAATATTTCGCACACGCGGCGTGCGTGCTCGCCGTTCTTGTTCGGCAGGAAATTGTCATCAACCACCACGCCCGTCCCACCGAGCCCGTTGCGGCCGACACGAATGGCCTCGCGCTCGATGAGGTCGTAGGCCACCGGGCGGTGGGTGGATCCGTATACATAGGTGACGGAGCAGAACGAGCAGTTGAAAGGGCAGCCGACCGATGTCTGCATGGACCAGTTGCCCAGGTAACCCTTGTGAGGCAGCCAGGACCAGTCGGGGAGGGGGCGCTCCTCAACGATGTTTGCGGAAGCCGGGTGCCGGAAGGCCTGCCGTTCATTGCCGGCGGACGATCGGTGTTGAAGGAGCCAGGCGAGGAGCGCTTTCAGCGTTGAGGGTGCGGTTTCGCCGACGGCTACGGCATCGACGTGGGAGAGCGCCTCCCGCGGTAGCGCCGTCGCGTGGATTCCGCCCATGGCTGTCATAATGCGGGCGCCGGCCGCGCCGATGACCTGCTTCGCCTCGTCCGCCAGCCGGTACGCGCGGGCCGCCGCCGTTGTGAGCGCCGAAAGGCACAGAATGTCCGGACGCTGTACCGCAACGTCGTAGCGCCCCATCGTCATCTCATCCCAGCAGCGAGCGGTGATTCCGTGCCCCTCCAGCACATCGGGAGTCATGGCCTTCAGCAGGCTGATCCCCATGGGCGGCATGGCCGGCCGGCGGCGTTCACCCTCGGGAGCATCGTCCAGGCGATCCGGCGAAACATAATCCACGATAAGCTCTGACATTGTCTCTCGTCCCCCTTGGACGGATTCGCTACTGTGTCCCCGGCACCGGAACGCTTCGCCCGTCGGTCACGATGCTCCGAATGTTGGGCGCGACCTTGCGGATGTACTCGTATGTGGTGACCTTTGCGTTGGCGGCTACGGCCTGCCCCTTCAGGCGGATCGCCTGGGCGTCGCCCTCCGCGAGGATGATCTTGCGCTGCTTTTCCTTCTGCTCCTTCTCGAGGACGTACTTCATCCGCTGCGCATTTTGCTGCGCGATCTGCTTGGAGATGATCGCCTGCTGAAACGCATCCGAGAAATGCACGTCGCGAAGCAGCACCTCATCCACGATGATGTTGCTCTTCGAGAGCTTGTCGGAGAGGCGCCGTTCGATGTTATTTTCGACCGTACGCCGCTCCGCGGAGTACACTTTGGCCGCCGGGAACTCGGCGATGGCGATGCGCGTATGGCTGCGCAACTCGGGGCGGACGATCTTCCCGATGTAGTCCGGTCCGATGTCCTTGTGCAGTCTCCACACGTTGTTCGGGTCCAGGTGGAACCGCACCGTCAGTTCCACGGTAACGGCCTGTCCGTCGGAAGTCAGGGCGCTCATGCTGTCGTCTCCCTTCACTTCGCCCTCCCAGGAGGTCTTGCTCATGGAGTACGTCTGGCGCCGCACGTCATAGAATGAAGGCCGGTCCACGAACGGCGTGATAAGGTGGAAACCCTCGCCCAGCTGCTTCTGCAGCACACCGCGTCCCAGGCTGAAGATGACGACCCGCTGCCCCGCCGGCACGATGACCCAGAAACGGAAAAGGAGGCTGAGGATGATTAGAACGCCCAGCACCACGGGAAGCCGTTTCGCAAAGGCTTTCATTGCTCTTCACCTCCGCTTGGAACAGGCTGGCGGGCGGGCGGCCGGGTGTCTCCGAACACGTCGCCCAGGTTGATGATCGTCTTGCTGTCTGTCACCACTACCCGGACGTTGGGCGGAAGTTGTTGCACGAACTCATACGGCAGCAGCTGCGGGTGCGCGGTAAGGGCCTGCGCTTTCTTCAGGATGGCCGTCGCCTCGCCCTGGGCCTCGATGATCTTCTGCTGGCGCTCGGAATCGGCTCTCTGAACCTCGAACACCATCTGCTGTGCGGCTTGCTGAGCCACCTGTTTCTGTTCGATGGCGCTCTGAAATTCCGGCGGGAAGCGGATGTCGCGAAGCAGGACCTCCTCGAGGATCAGGTAACTGAGGGCCAACCGGTCCCGCAGTTCCCGTGTGATCTGCTCCACGATCACCTGGCGGCGGCCCGAATAGACGTCCAGAACAGGATACTCGGCGAACGCCATGCGGGCGATCGACCTTGCCTCCGGCCGGACGATCTTGTCCACATATTCGGGGCCGATGTCTTGGTGAAGGCGCCACACGTTCGCCGCGTCGACCTTGAAGCGTACCGAGAGATCGACGGTAACCGGCAGGCCATCGGACGTCAGCGCGATGAGGGAGTCGTCGGGGACCTGTCCTTCCGGGGTGGACTGGTCGGATTCGTGCCGGCTGCTTTCGTTCCCTCCGGCGCTCATGGTGTACGTGCGTTGCTGGATGTTGTAGATCGTCGGTTCCCAGATGATGGGGAGGTTGAAATGAAGTCCTTCGTCCAGCTGGTACGGCTTGACTCCGGAAAGCTTGCTGTAGATGACTGCCCGCTCGCCCGCCTGCACGACAACGAAGCAGTCGCGCACGAAGGCGATCGCCAAGATCACTGCGAGAGCGACGATGATACCGCGCCACGGGATCCGCGGCATCTGCGGTGGAGTGGAGATCTTCGGCCTCTGCGGCGGCTTGACGCCGCCTCCGCCCCTGGGATCGGGCGGGTTGATCGGAACCCCTGTCATTTTGTCCTGCCTCCTCGGTGAGAGATACGTCTCCGCGTTACGAAAGGGTTACAGGAAACTCCGGCAAATGCGCGAAGAGCGAGGATTCCCTCGCCCTTCGCCGGTCAGGTTATACCACAACAACCCGGTTGTCCGTTCCTTCGAGGACGGCATGGGGGGGAGCGACCTCCTTATCCGTCAACAGAGCTAGGAATGCCTGAACGGGTCGGGATAGCGGCTGTCCTTTACGATGGATGATGCCCAGCGGGCGCAGGAAGCAGTAGTCGGACAGGCGCAGGATTCGGAGATCCATCCGGCCGCCCTCGTCCAGCACGCTGTACTGCGGCACAAGCGCGACACCCATGCCCACTTCGACCATCTTCTTCATGATCTCGACGTTATCGCATTCCATCTTGATGCTCACACGGACGCCGTGCTGCGTCAGCACACCGTCTGTCGCGCGCCGCGTCGGGATGCTGCTGTCGAAGGCGATCATATCACACCCATTGAGTTCCTCCAGGCGGAGGCTGTCCGTGTGTGTGAGGGCTAGTGGGTGCTCCGGATAGGTGATGACCACCATTTCATCCTCGAGGAACGGTATGGTGATCAGGCTGTCGCGCGGTTCCGGGTACGCAACCAATCCGACGTCGGCCGCGCCCTGGTTCACCAATTGATACACCGTATCCGACGGGTGGTACTCGATGTGTACGTGGACTTCGGGGTACTTGCGGATGAACCGCTTCAGGTAGGCCGGCAGTTCGTGGAGGCCGACGCTGTGAATGGCGGCGACGCGGATCGTGCCCACCATCAGCCCCTTGCGCTCTTGCAATATCTGCTTCGCTTCGGTGGCGCGGGCGATGATATCGCGCGCGTAGCCGGCGAGTATCTGGCCTTCCTCCGTAACGAGGACGCGGCGTGTGGTCCTCTCCAGGAGTTTAGTTCCCAGTTCCGCTTCCAGGCGCTGAATCTGAAGCGATACCGCCGGCTGGGTGAGCTTGTTGTGCTCGGCCACGCGCGTGAAAGATCCCTCTCGCACCAGATCCAGGAAGAGTCTCAATTGGTTCAGTTCCATGGCAATCTACCTTCCCTCACTCCGTGTAATGACGGCCTTCCACCATTTCAAGGCCCGGCTCACAGTCGTCTTTATGCCGTCGTATACGGGCGGCAATCGGTCAACCCCAGGCGAGTCCGACGGCGGCGTTCACGCGGTCCATCACCCCCCGGGCCACAGTGTGCGCGCGGGCGGCTCCGTCGGCCAGTATGCCTTCCAGAATCTTCGGCGTCTCCATGTATTCGGCCATCCTGGCCTGCAGTGGCGCCAGGCCTTCTACCACCACCTCGGCCAGGTCCTTCTTGAAGTCGCCGTAGCCCTTGCCCACATAACGTTCCTGCACGGCGGGGATGGGTTCGCCGGCCATCAAGCTGTAGATCGTGAGAAGGTTGGCCAGCGCCGGCTTGTCCTCGGCGTACAAAACTTCCGTGCCGCTGTCCGTCACGGCCTTACGGATCTTCTTGCGGATCGCGTCCGGGGTGTCGGTAAGCAGGATATAGCTGCCGGCGGACGGGTTGGACTTCTCCATCTTGCGGCTGGGGTCTTCGAGGCTCATGATGCGGGCGCCCGCCTTCGGGATCACCGGCTTCGGCACCACCAGCGTCTGGCCGTAACGGTGGTTGAAACGGATCGCGAGATCCCGGCAAAGCTCCACGTGCTGCTTCTGATCCTCGCCCACAGGAACCTCGTCGGTGTCGTACAGCAGGATATCGGCGGCCATCAGGATGGGGTAGTTCAGCAGCCCCGCTCCGATGGACTCCTCCTTGGTCTTGGACGTCTTGTCCTTGAACTGCGTCATCCGATGGAGTTCGCCGTAATAGGTGATGGTATTCAGCACCCAGGCGAGCTCGGTGTGTTCGTGAACGTCGGACTGCACGAAGACGATGGCGCGCTCGGGGTCGATTCCGGCGGCGAGGTACACCGCGGCCACGTGGCGCGTGTTGGCGCGCAGCTCCGCGGGGTCCATCTTGATGGTGATGGCGTGCTGGTTAACCACACAGAAGACGTTGTCTTTCTGATCCTGGCTGGCCACCCAGTTCTTTACGGCGCCGAGGTAGTTGCCAAGTGTCAGGGTTCCGGTGGGCTTGATCCCGGAAAAGACGCGCGCCCGGTGCGGTATGGTGTTCGACATTTGCTTCTCTGAAATCTGCCATACGGCAGGGTAATCAATCGTACTAATATTATGCGAACACCGTCATCTATAAACCAAGTAGATAATCAGGATTCCATTTGGACTCCTCGGGTATCATGGGAAGAGCGAGCCGCGCCTCGCACCGAGAGAGGAAACAAATGCCATTTACATATACCAGCCTGAAGCAACGCGTCGAGGAAGATGTGCTGCCCCGCGTGCAGAAGCCCAGCCGATACCTGGGGACCGAATTGAATACCGTCCACAAGGATCCAACCGGCGTGCGCACGCGGGTCTGCCTGGCGTTCCCCGATATGTACGATCTGGGGCTGAGCAACCTCGGCATTCTGATCCTCTACAACATCCTGAACGCCCGCGATGACGTATGGTGTGAGCGCGCTTACGCTCCCGCGCCGGATCTGGAAACACTCCTGCGCGCCGAAACGATTCCCCTGTTCAGCGTAGAGAGCAAGACGTCGCTCAAGGACTTCGACCTGCTGGGTTTCACGCTCCAGTACGAGCTCACGTATACGAACATCCTCAATATGCTCGACCTTGCGGCGATACCGCCCTTGAGCGCCGACCGCACGGACGAGGACCCCATCGTCATCGCCGGCGGACCCTGCGTCTTCAACCCGGAACCGCTCGCCGATTTCATCGACGCCTTCGCCATCGGCGACGGCGAGGACGTGGTTCTGGACATCGTGGACGCGACTGAGCGGACGAAGGGCCGGCCGCGCGCTGAGCGCATCGCGGCCCTGGCCGAAATCGACGGGGTCTACGTTCCCGCGATGTACCCGATGAAAACCATCGAGGGCGGTTGGGTTGTGCCGGACCTGGAAAACGCTAAGCCCATCCAGAAGCGAATTGTCCGCGACCTGAATGAGGCCGCGTTTCCGACGAAGTACATTGTGCCGTTTACCGAACAGGCGCACGACCGGGTGAGCCTCGAAGTCCTTCGCGGCTGCACACAGAGCTGCCGTTTCTGCCAGGCGGGCATCACGACCCGCCCGGTGCGCGAGCGCAGCCTCGAAAAGCTCGACACCCTGATGCGCGACACGATGGACTCCACCGGCTATGAGGAATACGCGCTCAGCAGCCTCAGCACGTGCGACTACAGCCAGGTCCGTGCCCTTGTCGCGCAGAGCGTGACCGCCGCGATGCAGCGAGGCGCTTCCGTGGGCCTCCCGAGCCTTCGCATGGACTCCTTCAGTGTGGAGCTGAGCGACATGGTCCGCACCATCCGCCAGACCGGCCTCACCTTTGCGCCCGAAGCCGCGACCAACCGTATGCGCGCCGTGATCAACAAATGGATCCCGGATGACGCCCTCCTGAGCATGACCGCTGAAGTGTTTGCGCGTGGATGGGATTCGGTGAAGCTGTATTTCATGATCGGCCTTCCCACGGAGACGGACGAAGACGTGGAGGCCATTGGGAAACTGGCGAACGCGGTTCTTAAGCGCGGTCGCTCCGTCAATCGCCGCGCCAAAATCAACCTGGGCGTCAGCACGTTTATCCCCAAACCCCATACGCCGTTCCAGTGGGACCGCCAGATCAGCGTTGAGGAAACGAAGCACAAACAGCACATCCTGCGCGATATTCTAGGGCGCAGCGGTCCGCGATTCGGGCATCACGATGCGCAGACCTCGTTCCTTGAGGGCATCTTCTCGCGCGGCGACCGCCGCACGGGCCGCCTGGTCTACCTCGCGTGGAAGAACGGCTGCCGGTTCGACGGCTGGAGCGAGTACCTGCGCTGGGACCTTTGGGAAGCCGCCATCACCGAATGGGGCCTCGATCCGGACGACTACCTCGCCGCGATCCCGCTCGACCGGCCGCTGCCTTGGGACCACATCGATATCTACGTCACCAAGCAGTACCACCTGGACGAATACGCCCGGAGCCGCGAGGGCGGCCTGACGGGCGACTGCCGCTATACCAAATGCAACGACTGCGGCGTGATCCACGACGAGACCAAGGCTTGCGCCACGATGCTCAAGACCACGCGGGAAGGCATCAAGATCGAGCGCAACTGGGTGAGGCCGGCGCATCTTGGCGGCAGCATCCGGCATCCGGCAGCCAGCATTCAGGAGCAGGAATCCGACGCTCAGCCCTCGACCCCCAGTCCTCAGCCCATCGCTCGTGGCCAGGGCGGCGCGCCCATCTTCCCCGTGGGGCGGGCCTCCGTGCCCGCCGACAGCATCCAGCATCCAGCATCCAGCATTCAGGATGCAGCCGAAGACGGCAGGCATCCTGAGCGGAGCGAGGAACGAGCGGAGTCGAAGGACCTTGTGTCTCAGCCCTCAGCCCACAGCCCTCGGCCCTTGACGCATCGCCTCGTCATCACCTTCGCCAAGCGCGGCTCCCTGCGCCACCTAAGCCACCTGGAAATGGCGCGCGCGTTCCAGCGTACGCTTCGGCGCGCCGGCCTGCCGGTCGCGATGAGCCAGGGCTTCCACCCGCAGCCGAAACTTGCGTTCGCCACCCCGCTGCCAACCGGCATGGAATCCAACGCGGAACTGGCCGACGTAACGCTCACCGAAGTCGTCTCGCCCGAGGACTTCGTGCGCCGCTTCAACGCCGTGGCCGTGGACGGCCTGGAGGTCTTGAGCGCGAAGGTGATCGAGGAACCATCAGGTCCCAGCCTGATGGCGCGCGTGGTTGCCGAGGAGTATGAGGTCGAAGTGAACGGCGACACGCCGGACCGCGTCTCCGCTTTCCTCGCGGAAGGCGCTCACGAGGTCACGCGAAAGACCAAGAACGGCCCCAAGGCGGTCAATATCCGGGCATTGGTAGAGCGGCTGGATTATTCGGATGGCCATCTCACGATGCGCTTGAAGAACGTCCCCGGCGCCAAGGGCCGCCCGGAGGAGATCCTCACCGCGCTGGGCATCGAAGCCCGCGCGCGCAAGGTGCTGACCGTGTTGGGAGAGTAGGCGCAGGCTTCTGGGCGGAACGTTGTGTCTGAACGATTCCCGAGGCGCTCAAGTCATATTATTCGATATGACTGAAGCACGATGGCAAGACGCGATTGCCGGTTGCCTGCTGGGCGGCGCCGTTGGCGATGCCGTTGGCCTCGCTTGCGAGGGCCTGACCCCCCGCCGGCAGGCCCTATTGTTCCCCGACACAGACGGGCCGCGCCTGCTGGGGCGGCGCGGCATGGTGTCCGACGACACCGAGCACGCTTTGATGACTGCTCTCGCGGTGTTGGCTTCGGGCGATGACACCGCGGAATTCGCGGCCTGCCTGGCGCGACAATTGCGGAAGTGGATTTTGGAATTGCCGGCGGCCACCGGGCTGGCGACGCTGAAAGCCTGTATGCGCCTGCTGGCAGGATACGGACCAGATCGCAGCGGGGTGTTTTCCGCCGGTAACGGGCCGTGTATGCGAGCTCCCATCCTGGGTGTGTGCTTCCACGACGACTCAGCCAGACTCGCCGCGATGGTGAGGGCGTCAACGCGCATCACGCACACCGATCCCAAGGCCGAGTGGGGCGCCCTGGCCGTCGCGATGGCGGCGGCACACGCCGCCCGCGAAGGAGCCATTGCCCCACCGGATTTTGCGGCTTTCGTCGAGGCGGCGTTGCCGGTCGAGGCTGTTGAACTCTTCGCACTGGTGAAGTCAGCGCAGGAGAGCGCGCAGCGCGGCGACACGACCGAACGCTTCGCGGCAAACTGCGGCTTCGACCACGGTGTCAGCGGATACGTCTACCACACCGTGCCGGTAGCGCTTCACGCGTGGATGCGGTCTCCAAATGACCTTCGGACAGCGGTCCTCGCCACGGTCCGGTGTGGGGGCGACACGGACACCGTGGCGGCAATCGTCGGAGGCATCATCGGAGCTGGAACCGGCCGAGCGGGAGTTCCTCAAGACTGGTTGGACAGGCTCATGGAATGGCCTCGCACGGTCGGCTGGATGGAGTCCATGTCCGGGCAATTGGCTCGCGCTCGAAACGGACGGACCTCTGGCGCATACCGCGACGCGCCATACCCGGCGGTTCTGCTGCGCAATGTGTTCTTCGCGGCGCTGGTGATAGTTCACGGCTTCCGGCGGCTGGCCCCGCCGTACTGAGGGGACTGCGCACCTCGATTTGCGCCATTCCCCCCGCCGCGCTATAATCGAATCCAGTACAACACGCCGCTAGGGGCGCCCCACAAAGGCTGAGAATGAACCCTTGGAACCTGATCCGGATAATGCCGGCGCAGGGAAGCGGAGACGACATTTCATTTGAGAATGGCCGCCTCCGGGCGGCCCTTTTTGGTTCCGGGTTTCGAGTTCCGGGTTCCGAGATAGCCTTCTCGGAACCCGGAACTCGGAACTCGAAACTGTGGAGACTGGAATGAGAGATTACCTGGCTGCCCGCAAGGGCCAACCCAACGTGAGCCAGTTGCACTACGCCCGCAAGGGCGTGATAACGGAAGAGATGCATTTTGTGGCCGCGCGCGAGGGCCTAACTCCGGAGTTCATCCGTGACGAAGTCGCCCGCGGCCGAATGATCATCCCCGCCAACATCAACCACCCCGAGGTGGAGCCGATGGCGATCGGGATGAATGCCCGCTGCAAGGTCAATTCGAACATCGGCAATAGCGCCGTTACCAGCAACATCGAGGGCGAGGTTGAGAAACTCCAGTGGTCGATACGCTGGGGCGCGGACACGCTGATGGACCTCTCCACCGGCGGCGACATCCCCGCCATCCGCGAGGCCATCCTGCGCAACAGCAAGATCCCCATCGGCACGGTACCCCTGTATGAAGCGTTGGCGCGCGTGCCGACTGTGTATGACCTCAACATCGATGTCATGCTGGAGGTCATCGAGGACCAGGCCAAGCAGGGCGTAGACTACATGACCATTCATGCCGGCGTCCTGCGCCGATACGTGCCGATGACGCTCAGCCGCATCACCGGAATCGTCAGCCGCGGCGGCAGCATCATGTCGGAATGGTGCGTCTACCACGAGCAGGAGAATTTCCTCTATACGCATTTCGACGACATCTGCGAGATCTTCAAGAAGTACGACGTGTCGTTCAGCCTCGGCGACGGACTGCGCCCGGGCTGCATCGCGGACGCCAGTGACCAGGCGCAGTTCGCTGAACTGGACACCCTGGGCGAACTCACCCAGCGCGCGTGGGAGCACGACGTGCAGGTGATGGTCGAGGGCCCGGGCCACATCCCGATCCATGAGGTCGTGATGAACGTTGAGCGCGAGATGGAGGTCTGCAAGGAGGCTCCGTTCTATGTGCTGGGTCCGCTGGTAACCGACGTGGCGCCCGGCTACGACCACATCACGAGTTGTATCGGCGCGGCTATCGCGGGTGCGGCGGGCACGGCGATGCTGTGCTATGTGACTCCCAAGGAGCATCTGGGACTGCCGGACAAGGAAGACGTGAAGGCCGGCCTCATCGCCTACAAGATCGCGGCCCATAGCGCCGACATCGCCCGCAAGCGTCCCGGCGCGCAGGACTGGGACGACGAGCTTTCCCGCGCGCGCTTCTCGTTCGACTGGGACCGCCAGTTCGATCTCGCCATCGACCCTGATACCGCGCGCAGCATGCACGATGAAACGCTGCCGCAGGAGGGCGCCAAGGCGGCCCATTTCTGCAGCATGTGCGGCCCCAAGTTCTGCGCGTATGAGATCTCCCAGCGCGGCCGCGGGCTGATGCACCAACTGGCCGTGGCGGAATCGCCGTCTGAGAAGCCGGTGGACACGTTCAAGGTGCCGGCAGGCGCGCCAGGGGCGTAGGATTTGACGATCACGCCGTGGTAACGTTGAGGGGAGGCGGATGTGCAAGCCTCCCCTCATTTCGTGTTGCGAAGCATGACGCTGCCACCAGAATGTAGCCCTGAGCGGCTGCGATTTTTCGCGGACAATCTCAATCCGGCCAATCAGCTATAACGCTTTACTCGATGCTGTGGCATCGATCATGTATCGTTCGTGATGAGACCATAATCCAATCCAGCGAGAGACCAGGAGCACGCGAACAATGACGCGCTTCGACGATTACCCGTTTCTGCGAAATGTGAAGTCACCGATTACCGATGTTCAACTCCGTCCTCTCGACCCTCGGTGCCGATGTGTTCAGTTTGACTCACCGCTCACGGAATCGGACCACGCAAAACTTGCGGAATTTCTCGGCGACTATCCCACGGTCCCGCTCCGCGTCTACGGACACTACTCGCGCCCATTGCCGAACCTCTCTTTTCTGAGGCACTACCCTTTCCTTTCCGGATTTCAGGTGGATGTCTACCACCTTGAGACAACCGAAGGGATAGAGGAACTGCCAGAATCCTTGGAGTTCTTTGCATTTGGTCAGACAAAGACCCGACGGATCTCCCTCGGTTTTCTGAAGCGATTCAGTCGCCTGAAAGAGCTGTATCTGGAGGGTCACACGAAGACCCTCGACGTCATATCCGATCTCTCACATCTAGAGGAATTGACCCTTA
This sequence comes from Armatimonadota bacterium, assembly GCA_036504095.1. Classification (NCBI taxonomy): domain Bacteria; kingdom Bacillati; phylum Armatimonadota; species Armatimonadota bacterium. The sequence goes on from DASXVS010000007.1 coordinate 76,969, forward strand.
GGTCGATTTCTCTGCCCGACCTGACCCTCCTCTTGCCTTTGAGGCATTTATGGTCGCTCGACATCAAACTCGGTGGAACGACGGACTTGCGACTCTTACCGCTGATCGGAGAGCTCAAGTACCTTGAATTGTGGATGATCAGAGGTCTGCAGGATCTGAGCGTGATTGCCGAGGTCACCACCTTACAGAATCTGCTTCTCCAGGCACTCAAGAACGTCACGGCCCTTCCTTCATTCCGACCCCTTCGCTGTCTGCGGCGAGTGACCCTCGATACGATGAAGGGACTCACCGATCTGTCGCCTGTAGCTGATGCGCCTGCCTTAGAAGAACTATTTGTTTTCGCCGGCAACCAGTTGAAGCCTGATGACTTCCGGCCGTTTCTAGGACACCCGACACTGAAGGCAGCAGTCATTGGTCTTGGTAGCCTTCGCAAGAACGATCAGGTTCGGGAAATACTCAGTCTATCGGACTACTCCCGTACGGAGTTTACCTACGGCTGATCCGGCGGACCTTCGCACTGAGGAGACCCTAGCCGCCCCCATTTTCTGCGCCTACGAGATCAGCCAGCGCAGCCGCGGGCTGATGGATCAACTGCCGGTCAGCGAAGCGCCTTCGGAGAAGCCGGTGGACACATTCAAGGTCCCCGCCGGCGCGCCGGGGGCGTAGGCCGCCCGTCATCGTGTTGTGATAGAATAGGGGTGAGACGTACTGCACGCCTCACCCCTTCTCATGTACGCCGGGCATGCGCCCGTTCTCGGAGGTGAAAGTCCTCTACGGTAAAGGGAATCGGAACCGTTAAGCGACGGCAAGGGCGTCACCGCGAGGTGGGGTCTGAAGGAAGCCAGAGCCACAGCCACGACCCGACGAAC
>DASXVS010000008.1 GCA_036504095.1 Armatimonadota bacterium
CACGAATGGGTGGAGATTCGCCCTGAACTACACGATGATGCAATCTATTTCGCAAACGTCCGCATCGCCGCTCTCGCTGAGGCCCGGGTGTAAACCATCTGTTGTCAGAAACTGTAAAGGATCTCTTGACATCGGACAATATTGGGGGACCAAACGGGGAACGTTCCGGATGGAGCGCGGGCGCCTCGCCCGCATCCCCGTGGCATCGGCCTCAGTGCCAGCGAAACGTTCAGAAGCCCCCCTACCCCCCAATGCTGGGGGACCAAACGGGCGAGGATGCAGGTTGTGGGGGCGGGTTTCACGGTAGGTCCAGCGTCTCGCCAGACATCGGACCCGGAGCGGGACGCTTGTCCCGGCGAATGAATTCGCGGGCTACGACGAGCACAAAGTGCCCCTGCGGGCACTGAGGGAGCGGTGCGAGCCGGGCACCGAGGCATGAATGCCCCGGCAATGAGGGCTTCGGCCGCAAAGCCCTTGAAAGGGCCTACCACGTTGGGGCGAGCGTCCGCGCGCGCAGCCTGTAACGCCCGCTTCCCTCGACGCCGGCCCCCGGGCCGGCGTTCGGTTTCACGGTAGGTCCGGCGTCCCCGCCGGACATCCGCCCCGGAGCGGGACGCTTGTCCCGGCGAATGAATTCGCGGGCTACGACGAGCACAAAGTGCCCCTGCGGGCACTGAGGGAGCGGTGCAAGCCGGGCACCGAGGCATGAATGCCCCGGCAATGAGGCCTTCGGCCGCAAAGCCCTTGAAAGGGCTGGAAGCAAAGTCGAAGTTGAAGGATGGAGATGGATTGGCGCGGCGTTGGTTCCGGCGGTTGAAACCGCTACTACGACAAGCATAAAGTGCCCCTTCGGGCACCGCCGGAATTTGCCATTGATCATCGGCCAATGGCCATTTGACATTGGGTGGTGCCCGAAGGCCCTCGCGGACGTTGGAAGTTGGAAGTTGGAAGGTAGAGGTTGGAGATGGGTTGGCGCGGCGTTGGTTCCGGCGGATGAAACCGCGTCCCGAGGCATGAATGCCCCGGCAATGAGGCCTTCGGCCGCAAAGCCCTTGAAAGGGCAGCCGGCGGAGCGTGCTGGTGTGGGGACCCCGGGAATTGCAGGTCACCGGATTCACCCCCGGGTGAGCACGCGCTGCGTCGTCTCCAGCAGCTTCGCGCGCAATTGGAGGCGTTCGGCCTCGCGGGCGTAGTGTGCCACGCGGTGGTGGTGGGCGCAGATCACGGCGAGGTTCCATATTTGCTCCTCGCCGCCCTCGCTGAGTGGCTCAATATGGTGGACTTCCACGTACCGGGTGCCGTCCTCCTTCACAAAAGTATTGGAGCACTGTGGGACGAGGCAGAATTCGCCGAACGTATGCCGGGCCAGACGGACCCAGCCACGGTCGCGAGCGCGAATCTCCACGAGGTATTCGCGTTCACGCGCTGTGACTGGCAGCGCCTTGACAAGCTCGGGCTCATCGACCTCATCCCGCAGGAGGTCGACTCCACGCAGAGTGTACGTCCCGTGGTTGTCCACGAACGTGAGCAAGCCTTCGTCGCGGAGGACCTGAAGTTGCTGGCGAACCTTCGCGTACGTGTGCTGGTTCTGTGGCGCGAATGCCGCAAACTCGGCTTCATAGCGCTGGTAGAACTCCTGGAGGGTGAAGGTGCGAAGCCCCACGGTGTTGCAGAATTCGGAAACCAGGTGGTAGGTGAACTCTTTCCAGCCCATCGCAATGCCCCTTCCCCTCACGAAGCCAATCGATATCGCCCGTGTCCAAGCGGCTGAATCGTGGGTGTCTGGCGGACAACACGTCGGATTGTGCAGTCCCAGGTCCGCGTTGTTCGCGCTCGTGGGTGCAGCCTGACGACCTGGGTGATGTCAACCAAGTGGCCCTCACCTCCAAGGTCTCGGAGGGCATCGGCCACGATCTCCGCCCATGTTATTGGCCTGCCTGCGTTCGGCGTTTGAGCCTCACGCTGCATTATGGTGCTGAAAGCGAATACGATTTGTGCGGGCCCCCGTTCATCCTCGATGCGCGCAACCGCCAGGCTCAGGTAGCCCGCGTCTACGTCCATTCCTACAAACGTTCTGCCCAACCGCGCGGCGACGACGCCCGTGGTTCCGCTTCCGCAGAAGGGATCCAGCACCAGGTCGCCCGGATTGGAGGATGCGCGGAGGATGCGGTCGAGCAGCGCCTCCGGTTTCTGCGTGGGGTGCTTGCCGTGCTTCTTCTCGCCGTTGGCGGGCGGCGTGATCTGCCAGAGACTCTGCATCTGCTTGCCGTGGTTGTCCGCCTTCATCGCCTCGTAGTTGAAGAGGTGGCGCGCCTTGGGGTCGTGCCGCGCCCACAGCACGGTCTCGGTAGCGTGGGTGAAATAACGGCACGAGAGATTGGGCGGAGGGTTGACCTTGTACCATGCGATATCGTTGAGGATCTTGTAGCCCAGTGTCTGCATGGCAAAGCCGACGCTATAGATGTTGTGATTGGTGCCGGTCACCCAGATGGTCCCATTGGGATTGAGCACGCGCCGGCACTCCGTGAGCCAGGAGACGTTGAACTCGTGGATGGCCTCAAACGTCTCGGATTTGTCCCACATCCCCTTGTTGACGCTCACCATCTTGCCGGACTGGCAGGTGATGCCGTTGTTGCTGAGGAAATAGGGCGGATCCGCGAAGATGACGTCGAACATTGGGCGCCTGATGCGGCGCAGGAGTTCGAGGGAATCACCCTGATAGAGGCGGATGCCGTGCTCGCGGTCCTCGAAGAACGGAACCGGCTTTTCGCCATATTGAGCCGGCGTTTCGGCGACGGCTGAAGGGGCTTCATCGTCAGGCGCGGCGTCAAAAATGTCCGGAATATCGAGCACGAGCGGGGGTGACCTCCTGTTTCGCCTGGCCGCTTTGTGCGCCGGCGGATCGATCCAGATCGTGGCCGGATCGGGGCGCAAAGGTCAAGCGTAAACGACGAATGATGAGCGATGGACTCAGCATTCAGCATCCGGCATCCAGCATTCAGGGCGGGCCGGCGCTTCGCGCCGGCAACCGGCGGGACGCCGGTCGTACCGTAGGCCAGCATCCGGCATTCAGCATCCAGCATTCAGGATTCAGGGCGGCGACGCCGCTTCGCGCCGGTAACCGGCGGGACGCCGGTCGTACCGTGGGGCAGCATCCGGCATTCAGCATCCAGCATTCAGGATTCAGGGCGGCGCTTCGCGCCGGCAACCGGCGGGACGCCGGTCGTACCGTGGGCCAGCATTCGGCATTCAGCATCCAGCATTCAGGATTCAGGGCGGCGACGCCGCTTCGCGCCGGCAACCGGCGGGGCGCCCGCGCTACACCTCCCGATGCGGGCGGGGCGCCCGCGCTACATTTCGGACCCCAACCCCTGACCCCCATCCCCTAACCCCTCCCAAAAAAAACTTCAGACAAAAGGGCCTTCCCGCGGGCTAGTAAGTGGGAGGGCTTTCAAATGCCGTACAAATGTGCAACGTGGGAGAGCGATGGGTTCAAGCGGGGGCCGCGGCACGCGCCGACGCTGGCCGGGCGCTACCTGCTGCCGGGTCAGTTGCAGAAGGAGGAGGTCCACGCGAGCCTGCAGAGCCCGTTGAGGGTGCTGCTGGCGACGTACCTGGGCCTGAAGGGTCCATCGACGACTCCGGAATTGGCGCAGGCGCTGGGCTGCTCGCTGGACCGGATCGGGACGAAACTGCGGGGTATGCGGCACGGCGGCGTTGTGGACTGCGTTCGGTTGAAGCGGGAGGCGGGGTACATTGGCAGCACGCCCAGAGCATGGTGGATCACGGAGACGGGGCGGTGGGCGCTCTGGCGTCAGGCGTGGATGACGCGGAGCGCCTTCTGCCCGGGGTATATGGACTGGGACCCGGGAACCGTGATGCCGGACGATCCGGTGGAGGCGGTCCGGTTACACGTGCGGGAGGAGTTCCTCCGGCCGGGATCGTACCGTGGGATCGCCTACATGATGCGGTGGGGACTTGTGACGATGCGCGAGACGGCGATTGCGCTTGGGATTGCGCCGGCGATTATGTACAAGCGGATGCACTGGTGGGAGCGGAATGGCTGGGTTGAGCAGACGAAGTGGCCACATTATGGACTGCCGGGGCAGGAGGTGTGGTGCTGGCTGTTGACGTATGCGGGCAATGATGCGGCGCTGTACCATGCGTCTGCGCTGCGTATGGCGGCGATCGCGTGCGGTTGGACGCCGACACCGGGCGGGGTGCGTTACGGTCCCGGCTACAGCCGGTATGAGTGGGAGCAGGAGTTTTTGGATATGGGGTGGAAGATGTGAACTGAGACTTGAGGCTTGAGAATTGAGTATTGAGAATTGAGGCTTGAGAATTGAGTATTGAGAATTGAGTATTGAGATTTTGGAAGTGGGGCGCGGGTTTGGGCGGTTTAATCCCATCCTTCGTTCTTGAAACTCTCGCCGGGGGCCACCCATGGCGTGTTATACTGTGGATAGCCTTATGCGAACATTTGTTGCCATACCCGTCGTCGCCGACCTCCCGTCACGCTACCTCATGGAATGCCGCGAGTTCCTGCAGGCGGCCCGGGCCGACGTGAAGTGGGTGGCGGGCGGCCATTTCCACCTTACGCTGCGCTTTGTGGGCGATGCATCCGAGGACGACGTCGCGGCTCTCAAAAAGTGTGTGCGCGCGTTGGCAGGGATCGGACCGATCGAAGCGACGCTGGCGGGCGCAGGCGCCTTTCCCAGCGTGGCCCGCGCGCAGACGCTCTGGGCCGGAGTGACGGACCCTGCGAAGAGGATCGCCGGCCTCGAGCGATCTCTATCGGAAAGCCTAGAAAGCGAGGGCTTTCCTCCGGAACGCAAACCGTTTCACCCGCACATCACATTGGGCAGGGTCCGCTCCCCGCGCGGCCTTGCCGCATTGACGCATGAACTGCAGAAGTGGGACAGCCAGGGCCGCACGATGCCGTGGCGCCTCGACAGGGTCACGGTCTTCGAAAGCCGGTTGACGCCGTCCGGTCCCATCTACACACCTTTACTCGAAGTCCCGCTATAGGCGGCGCGAAGCCCTGTCGGCAAAGGAGAAACACCGTGGACAAAGCGAAAGCGTTGGAATTGGCCCTGAGCCAGCTGGAAAAATCGTTCGGCAAGGGCAGCGTGATGCGGCTCGGCGAGGCCACTAAGCTGAACGTGCAGGTCGTCCCCACCGGCTGCCTCGCGCTGGACGTGGCTCTCGGGGTTGGCGGCGTTCCCCGCGGGCGTATCGTCGAGATCTACGGCACCGAATCGTCCGGCAAGACGACGGTCGCCCTTCACATCGCGGCCGAGGCGCAGCGTCTAGGCGGCACGGCGGCCATCATCGACGCGGAGCATGCCGTCGATCCGATCTACGCGAAGGCCATCGGGGTGGACATCGCCAATCTCCTCATCTCCCAGCCGGATACCGGCGAAGAGGCCCTCGAAATCGCGGATGCCCTGATCCGTTCCGGCGCCATCGACGTGGTGATCATCGACTCCGTGGCGGCGCTCGTGCCGAAGGCCGAAATCGAAGGCGAGATGGGCGACAGCCACATGGGGTTGCAGGCGCGCCTCATGAGCCAGGCCCTTCGCAAGCTTGGCGGAAACATCAGCAAGAGCAACACTTGCGCCATCTTCATCAACCAGTTGCGCGAGAAGATCGGCGTCATGTTCGGCAACCCGGAGGTCACCCCCGGCGGCCGCGCCCTGAAGTTCTGGGCCAGCGTGCGCCTCGAGGTTCGCCGCGGCGAGCCTATAAAGTCGGGCACGGACGTTATCGGCAGCCGGACAAAGGTGAAGGTGGTCAAGAACAAGGTGGCGCCGCCGTTCCGCGCGTGCGAGTTTGACATCATGTTCGGTCACGGCATCAGCCGCGAGGGCAGCATCCTCGACGTCGGCGTGGAGCAGGGCGTCATCGCCAAAGCCGGCGCCTTCTTCAGTTTCGAGGACCAGCGGCTCGCTCAGGGGCGCGAAAACGCCCGCCAGTTCCTGATTGAGAACCCCGCCATCGCGAAAGCCATCGAGGACCGCATACGGGTGAACATCGAGGAAGGCAAGGAACCGCCGGTGGACGAAGTCATCGGCGCCGAGGACGAGTAGCGGCTCAGGAGAGTTGAGGATTGGGAATTGAGGATTGAGGATCCGGCCCCTCAATCCTCAATTCTCAAGTCTCAATGCTATCGAGCCGAAGGGTAGCCGCTCAACACCCCGCTGTCCGTAACCACGATGAAGCGGTCGGCCAGCGAATCGTAGACGGTGCCGGTTGAGACCGGCCCTCCCAGCGTTGTTGTCGTCGCGCTGGACGGCTGTGACAGCGGAACCTGCACAAACGACCCGCTCGATGTCCCGAACGCCAGCACTCCCGCCGTGCGGTTGATGGTCAAGCCCGCGATCCGGCCGTTAGCTGCGTAGAACGGCTGGAACGACGCGCTTCCCGGAGCCCACTTCAGGATGCGGCCGTTCGCCGTTCCCAGATAGACATTGCCGCCGGCGTCCGCGAACGGAGCCGCGGTGATCGGGCTGCCGATGTCCGCAACGCCAAAATGGCCGAAACCCAGGTCAGGGTTCAGCGTCACGGCGTTCATTTTCCAGACCTTCCCACCCTTGCTCGCCAGGATGAGGTCGTTCCCCACCAGCATCGGCGAAAGACACCGCTCGCCGCCTGCAAACGATGAACGCACGGTCAGGTTGTCCTGGTTGAGAAGCGTCAGCCCGCTTCCGGATGCCCAGCCCGCGTTGACGTACAGGTACCGGCCGCTCGCCGCGGGAGAGAAATCGCCGAGGTCGCCCGCGTTGGTGTACCCCAGGAACGGCGAAAGGGAAAGCGGCGTGCCGGTGGCTTCGTCCAGTTTGAACACGTAGTTGTTGAACGGTCCAGACCCGGTGGACAGGTTGACGAACACCTTGCCATCCGGTGTCACGGCCGGTGTGCTGACCGTCTGCCCCGGCAACGGCCGCACTTGCCACGCAACGGTCCCGTTGGGCAGAACCCGCACTACGTCCCCCCGGTCGGTGGTCAGGTAGACGGCTTTGCCGGTCTTTCCGTAGTAGACCGCCGGTCGGCTGGGCAGCATCACCGTCGCTCCTACCGCCGCGCTGATATCGACCGGGAAACCGGACACGGCAGAGCCGTCTTCGGTGCTGCGGGCCGAGAGCTTGCCGTCGCCTCCGCCCACGTAGGCGATGCCCTCCGTAACAGTAACGCCGCCCTTCACAACGGCGCCAAGATTAGATGACCAAGGTGCCGGCGGCTGCCGTTCAAAGGCGCCAATGTCGACGTGTCGTCCGCTGATACGTGGATTGCCATCCAGGTCGAAGCTGCCCGGCGCCACACCCAGATCATCTCCGGCGTCGATGCAGGGGGACCCTCGGAGCAGATGGAGGTCACCATTAGTCAGGCCTTTGAATAATGGGTCACGGTTGATGTTGCCATTGGTTCCTATCGGGTCCGCAACGTTCCATAGGTCGACCGTATTCCCAAAGATGTCACTGTGCGAGAGTTCCAACGTCGCCCCATCGTATCGCCATATCCCTATACGATTGAAGGCCAAGATGGAATTGGTGACTGTCGCCGTGCTCGACGGGTATTGCAGGATTCCATAGATGGCTCCAGTGATTGAACACCCGGTAATCGTGGCTGTGCTCTCCCGCAGGGTGACGCCGTTTCTGCCGTCGTGCCCGTGACTGAAAGCGGAATTGGAAACCGTCATGGTGGATCCGGACATAGCTATGAGGCTGTCGCCGTTTCCGGAAAAGGCGCAGTTGGAGATGCTAGCCGTGCTGTTGGTGTAAAGCGAGACTCCTACGTCATTGCCGGTCAGGGTGCAACCGGTGAGAGTCGCTTTTCCGGAGTCGGTGCCGTAGACGCCGTTGCCGTTCCCCGTGAAACTGCAACTTGAAAAGGATGCTGTTCCGGATCTGTCAATCCCGGCGCCGTCCCGGTTTCCGCTGAAATTGCAATTGGCCACAATCGCCGTGCCGGCGCCGTATACGAATAGACCGCGAGAGTTGTTGTTGAACGTGCAATTTGCGATCGTAAGGGTACCCAGGTATACCGTTACGCCGGACCCGGCTTGCATCGCCACATCGCCGGTGCGAATGGCGAATCCATCGAGGATCGGTCCCTCAACGAATGAATTCACCTCTGAGGCGGTGCCGGCGCCGTCCAGAATGGTAGTATTGCCGCTCACGTTCCTCTGAGCGCGAGCGGTTTCGGTTCCGTTGAAGCCGCCGTAGAGCGATACGCCTGACTTGAGCGTGAGGTTTTCGAGATACCTCCCTTTCACCACCCAGATTTCATCCCCCGAGTTGGCGCTATCTATTGAGGTTTGCACAGCCGTGAACGCCGTACTCCAGGACTTGCCATCTTGGACGGTACCAGGGGCGTTCAGGTCTACATAAACGACGCCTGAAAGAGCAGGGCGAACGAATCCGCAGCAGAGGACGAACAGCAGGGAGAGGGTGATGCACAAAGCAGGACGGGTGATGCGCTCCATCGGTAGCCTCCTCGGTGTACCAGGCGTGGCGGACGGGCAGTGAAGGCCCGAGCGCGCGCGTATCGGTCCAATGTAACTGAGCGAGCCGTGGCAGAACGTGTCCGCCTGTCACAACACATCATTATATCACCTCTTATTGTACGATTGCGCATCGCCTTCCCAACCTGCAAATCCTCCGTGCCCATCCGTGTGCTCCGTGTCCTGTTCTGAAATTGGGCCTCGTCGTGCCCCACCGACTGAAGTCGGCGGCTGTGGAACCCCCAAAGTCCGTACGGACTGCGGATCAACCGGCTTCAGCCGGTTCCGTTCGACAGCCGTTGGCTTCAGCCAATGGGGCAAAACGTACCGTTTTCATGCTTCATGGTGTGCGGAGCTCATGTAATCTCCGTGGTAGATGCGGATCAAGGCGCCAAGTAGAGTACACCGTTTGACCCTGCGCCCCACCAGATACCCATAAATAATGAAACGGCCGAATCCCGAGACCCGGAACCAGAAACTCGAAGCTCGAAACCTGAATCCCCCAAGGAGAACCCAGTTGTCACAGCAGATCAATTTCCCGTTGCTCGCCTCCCAGGCGCCCACGCATTGGTACAACATCATGGCGGACTTTCCGGAGCCCATGGCCCCGCCGCTCCACCCGGGCACCAAACAGCCCGTCACCCTGGAGGACATGACCGCCATTTTCCCGGAAGTGCTCGTCCGGCAGGAAATGTCGGCCGACCGCTGGATCGAGATCCCCGAACCGGTGCAGGAAGTCTACGGGACATGGCGCTCCACACCGTTGATCCGAGCCGTGCGCCTCGAGCGCGCGCTGGACACGCCGGCGCACATCTACTACAAATACGAAGGCGCCAGCCCGGCCGGGAGCCACAAGCCCAACACGGCCGTCCCCCAGGCGTATTACAACAAGATCTCGGGCGTGAAGCGCCTGGCCACCGAGACCGGCGCGGGCCAGTGGGGCGCGTCGCTGGCGATGGCCTGCAGCATCTTCGGCCTGGAGTGCAACATCTACATGGTCCGCGTCAGCTACGATGCGAAGCCGTACCGCCGCATGCTGATGCACACCTGGGGCGCCACGGTTCACGCCAGCCCGAGCACCAAGACCGAGTTCGGCCGCAAAATCCTCGCCGATGACCCGAAGTGCGCCGGCAGCCTCGGCATCGCCATCAGCGAAGCCGTTGAGGACACCGTAACCCACCCCGGCACCAAATACTCCCTTGGCAGTGTGCTCAACCACGTGTGCATCCACCAGAGCGTCATCGGCCAGGAAGCCATGCTCCAGATGGAAATGGCAGGCGAAGAGCCGGACGTCATCCTCGGGTGTGTGGGCGGCGGAAGCAACTTCGCGGGCCTCACGTTCCCGTTCGCCGGCAAGAAGATCACCGAAGGCAAGAAATACCGCATCGTGGCGATGGAACCGACCGCGTGCCCCACACTGACCAAAGGCGAGTTGCGCTACGATTTCGGCGACACCGCGGGCATGACGCCGCTGCTGATGATGAACACGCTGGGCCACGACTTCATGCCACCGTCCATCCACGCCGGCGGGCTCCGCTATCACGGCATGTCGCCGATGGTGAGCCACCTCTATAAGCTGGGCATCATCGAAGCCAGGGCTGTCCACCAGACCGCCATCTTCGAGGCCGCGATCCAGTTCGCGCGGACCGAGGGGATCGTCCCCGCTCCCGAATCCAGCCATGCCATCCGCGGCGCCATCGACGAGGCCCTGGAGGCCAAGGAGGCCGGCGAAAAGCGCGTCATCCTCTTCAACCTGAGCGGCCACGGTATGCTGGACCTCGGCGCGTACGACGCGGCCGTTGGCGGCAGGCTGAAAGACGTGGCGGACTAGGGGCCGTAGGCCTGAGAATTGAGGATTGAGAATTGAGGATTGAGGCACCGGATTTGCGGCCTCAATTCTCTTCTCAACGCTCCGTTGCTCCGTTCTCAGAACCCTCCCTACCCCCCGCTCGCACGGCTCGCGGTGCCCTCCCTGAGGCGAAGGGGAAGCCCTTGTGCGCCACCCGAATGCGGGCGAGGCGCCCGCGCTACGTTTCGCGGGTGCGGGCGAGGCGCCCGCGCTACGTTTTGCGGGTGCGGGCGAGGCGCCCGCGCTACGTTTTGCGGGTGCGGGCTGGGCGCCCGTGTTACATTTTCCGGATGCGGGCGAGGCGCCCGCGCTACGTTTTGCGGGTGCGGGCTGGGCGCCCGCGTTACATTTCCCGGATGCGGGTGGGGCCCCCGCGCTACGTCTCCTTGTGATCCTGCCTCGTTGACATGGTGTAACCGGCGGGACCCATACGGGCTGGCTGCCGGACCTACCATTACCGTAGACGGAGGTTGGAGGATAGACTTGGGTGCACTGCAAAATGTCCCCCCCCCGCCTACGCGCCCTCCGCGGTTAATCACCGAGCGCCGGCGCTACGCTTTGTTCAGTTCCTCGCGCAGCAGGTTCAGCGCGGCCTGGGACGTGAAGCGGCGGATGGCCTCGCGGCCGCCGCGGAAAAGGTGATCGCGCGCCACTGCTCCGTTCGGCATCTCAACGGCGACCCACACCGTGCCGACCGGCTTCTCCGGGGTGCCGCCGTCCGGCCCGGCGATTCCGGTCACAGAGTAGGCGGCATCGGCGTGGTAGACACGCCGCGCTCCTGCCGCCATTTCGAGGGCAACTTCGCGGCTTACGGCCCCGTGCTCCGCGAGCGTGGCCTCCCCCACCCCGAGGAGGTCCCTCTTCGCCTGATTGCTGTACGTCACGGCGCATCCCTGGAACACGGCGCTGGCGCCGGGAATCGCGGTTAGGCGCTCGGCGATGCCGCCCCCCGTGCACGACTCCGCGCCGGCGAGCGTCCAGCCCAGCGTAAGGAGCCGTTTGAGGACGGTGCTCTCCAGCGTCTCGTCGTCGCGGCCGACGATGAACTCCCCGAGGCGGGACGCAATCTCCCGGTCCACGGGGTCGATCAGCGCGGCGGCCGCCTCCGGAGACAGCGCCCGGGCGGTGATCCGCAGGTGCACCTCGCCCATCTTGGCGTATGGCGCCACCGTCGGGTTTTCGCCGTCCAACAGATCATTGACGCGTTCGGCCGCGATCGACTCCCCGATGCCGGACAGCTTGATGGTGCGTGAGACGAGGACCGGGTGGCCAGGCCCCAGAATGCCGCGGAGGTACGGAACCAGGGAATCCACGACCATCGGCTTCAACTCATGGGGAGGGCCGGGAAGACAGGCGACCGTCTTGCCGGCGGAGGTCATGGCCACGCCGGGCGCGGTGCCGTTCTCGTTCTGGAAGACGGTCCCGCCTTCGAATACGAGCGCCTGTTTGAGGTTGGTTTCGGGCAGGCGGATGTGCCTCATGGCGAAGAAGGAACGCAGTCGCTCTTCCGCTATGGGATCGTTCACCAATCGCACGCCCAGAACCTGCGCCACCGTTTCCTTGGTGAGATCGTCCTTCGTGGGGCCTAACCCCCCGCCTAGAATCACGATGTCCGCGCGCGTGAACGCGGACCGGATGGCGTCGCCCAGGCGCTGCGGGTTATCGCCCACGACAACCTTCTGGTACACCCCGATGCCCAGTCCGGCGAGGGTCTGCGCCAGAAACGCGGCGTTCGTATCCACAATTTGCCCTAGCAAAATCTCGGTCCCTACGCTGATGATTTCCGCGGTCACATCCCCCACCTTTCGTCGTATCGCGAGCGTGCAATTCGCCTCCGCCGCCGGCCACATCTGCAGATTCGTCCCGGATCGGCCAAATACAGTATACGGTTGTAGCCTCTACAGTCGTTGCGCCCATTGACATGCGAGGAATCGCATGTTAGAATCGCACTAACCCGTGGGATGGAGCCACCGACGGGATTACGGACAAGGAGCGTGGATCATGGCAGGAGAAGCGCCAAAGAAAAAGCGGCCGCGTGGCGGCGGGTTTGCCGCGAATCCGGAACTCGCCAGGGAAGCGGGCCGCAAAGGCGGTCTCAAGGTGCGGGATACGTACGGCTCCGAGCGCTATGCCGACATCGGTCGGCAGGGCGGCGAGACTGTGCGGGAAAAGTATGGCAGTGATTATTTCCGCGAGATCGGCAGCAAGGGAGGAAAGGTCAGCACCAAGGGTCCAAAGCCCGAGGACGAGCCGGCTGCCTGAGCCGGCACAGACGGCATAACAAGACGCAACGAGGCGTCCTTCCTCTTGACACTGCAGCGCGCCGAGAAACGCGGCGTGGCTGGGTCACATGCGAGTTTTGGCCAGTTATCTGGCTGGCGTGCGTAGCAATCGCACCGGCTTAGCGCCCCCGTCCTAATGGCGGGGGCGTTTAGCGTTTTGGAGGTGTCGCGGAGACTATCGCTGAGGCACGGGGAGCACAGAGACGTGTTAACCGCACGATGGCGCGTTCGGGACGAGCCGCCCCGGAAGCGGGCCGGCAAAGTGAACCGCAGCGCATTTGACACGCTTAACGAGCGTTGGTATACTGAGTGGGGCGTGGAGCGGTGTCCGAGCTGGCTTAAGGAGCACGCCTGGAAAGTGTGTAAGGTTAAACCCCTTCCCGGGTTCGAATCCCGGCCGCTCCGCCAAACTGGAAGTTAGAAGTGGGATGTTGGAACTGAGAAGGTGGAAGCCGGATTGAAAATCCGGCTTCCACCTTTTCGATGTACGCCGGGCATGCGCCCGTTCTCGGAGGTGAAAGTCCTCTACGGTAAAGGGAATCGGAACCGTTAAGCGACGGCAAGGGCGTCACCGCGAGGTGGGGTCTGAAGGAAGCCAGAGCCACAGCCACGACCCGACGAACAGAAACCGGATAGTAGGCCACAGGCGGTGGGTGAGCCGGCATGAGACGGCGAAACCCGTGATTCCCAAGACCGGCCTGTGGTAAATCCGGCGGGTGCGGGGCGAAAGAACGCGCGCTTATCCCGGGAGATCTGCCGAGTTGCCCACAAAGGTGGGCTACCCAGCCAGCAATGTCTGGGGAGGATTCGGCAGAAGTCAGCAGAGGCCATAGTACCGCACCTCCATAGCCTTTCGTGCCGTAGGGTGTGGGAAGGGCCGAACACAAAGACACAAGGAACCGATCACAGGATTGTCACAGGCCATGGAGCAGAAGACCCAGAGGGCCGACCATACCCAACAGCTGGCCTTTGTCTATGAGGCGGCGGGTGAAGCCCAGCCAGTGCATAGCGAAGGGACTCAAGCCGTGACACCGCCCGTGGGAACGGAGACAGGCGCTGGTCGCCAAACGCTCCATCCGGTAGCCTTGGCGGACGGCCTTATGGAGGCCGTCGTAGACGCGGAGAACATGCGGCAGGCGCACAAGCGTGTGCGGACCAACAAGGGGAGTCCCGGCATCGACAGCATGACGGTGAAAGAGATGGCGGGCTACCTCAAGACGGAATGGCCTCGTATTCGCTTGGAACTGCTGGCAGGGACGTACAAGCCACAACCGGTGAAACGGGTGGAGATACCCAAGCCGGACGGCGGTGTGCGCGAGCTTGGCATACCAACAGTGGTTGACCGTCTGATCCAGCAAGCGGTGCTGCAAGTCCTCACCCCCCTCTACGACCCAACCTTCTCCGAGCACAGTTACGGATTCCGTCCCGGCAGGAGCGCGCATCAGGCGCTCTTGCAGGCACGAGAATACGTGGCAGGCGGAAAGGGCTGGGTGGTAGACCTCGACTTGGAGAAGTTCTTCGACCGGGTGAACCACGACGTGCTGATGGGACGGCTCCGCCATCGTATCGGCGACAAGCGATTGTTGAAGCTGATACGCGGATACCTGACGGCGGGCGTCCTCTGTAACGGAGTGGTCTTCGACCGGGAGGAAGGAACACCCCAGGGCGGCCCGTTGTCGCCTTTACTGGCGAACGTACTGCTGGACGATTTGGACAAGGAGTTGGAACGGCGGGGGCATTGCTTCTGCCGGTATGCCGACGACTGCAACATCTACGTTCACAGTGAGCGGGCTGGACAGCGTGTGATGGCGTCTGTGACGCAGTATCTGGAAAGGAAGTTGCGGCTGAAGGTCAACCAAGCGAAGAGCGCGGTTGCACGACCTTCGGCCCGTAAGTTTCTCGGATACCGCCTCTACGGACGAGGAGAGCGAACAAGGCTCCTCATCGCCCACAAGAGCCTGAAAAGGGCCAAAGACACCATCCGCCGCATCACCAGACGCAACCGGGGAGTCAGTCTCCTGCGTGTTGTGTCCGAACTGCGCTCGTTCACCGATGGCTGGGTGGCCTACTACCACCTGAATGCCAGCAAAACGGTGTTCGAGCAGATGGACCAGTGGATAAGGCGCCGGGTGCGGTGTTACCAATGGAAACAGTGGAAGACACCCAGGAACCGGGCACGGCAGTTGAGGAAGGCGGGTATAGGACCGTATCTGGCGTGGGGTGTGGCATACGATGGACCCGGCCTGTGGCGAGCGGCGGGTTGTCCGGCGCTCTCAATGGCCCTCAATAACGCCAAGCTCATCCAGATGGGATTCTCGTCTCTCGCGGAGAGATACCACGCGCTTAAGTCTGAGTGAACCGCCCGGTGCGGACCCGCATGCCGGGTGGTGTGGGAGGCGGGGCCGGTAACGACCCCGCCTACCCGAT
>DASXVS010000009.1 GCA_036504095.1 Armatimonadota bacterium
GCTCTTGCGACATGAAGTCGCGCTTGTTTCTGTTGCACTGGCCCTCATTCGGGCCTGATGCAACTCGATGTTCCGCCATCGGTATCCTACCGAGACGTGCGTGGCGGGTAACCGCCGGGTGCGAAAGCTCTCGGGACAATGTATGCCTCGCTCGTTAGAGCGGCGGTCGAACCGCGAGGGGAGATCGTGACTGCCAGCCTTAAGGCGGTCGGGAGCTAGGATCTGATCGCATGCTCAACATATGTAAACCGCTGTATAAACGCCGTTACCTTCCAACAAGTCAAAGAGGCTGACAGACTTGACCCAAAACGGGATGTGGCCGGGAGATGCCGCTGAGCGGTCGTCATCCGCGGACAAGAGCGCCACCGGCGAAGAGGCGGGAGCTAAACGATCAATTTCGGAACAAGCGTGGAACATGGGTAGCCCGTATCGTTCCTCCCTCGGGAGGGGGCGCAGCCGCAAGGCCAGCGTTCAAGGTGCGGGCGAGTGGTCCTGGGAGAAGCA
The DNA here is from genome assembly GCA_036504095.1 of Armatimonadota bacterium. NCBI lineage: Bacteria > Bacillati > Armatimonadota > Armatimonadota bacterium. The sequence goes on from DASXVS010000009.1 coordinate 505, forward strand.
AAGGCCGCCCTGTAACGGGGCGGATACGGAGTGCAACATCCTCCGGCACGAAAGTGAGCCCATATCCAGGAGGTGTCTGATCACGAGAGATCATGGCTAAAGGCAACAGGAAACAATCTGGTGACGGCAACAACGCCGACGGGGTTTCCCGCGACGAACTTGATTGGGAGTCCATTGATTGGGCTTACCATGAGAACGTCGTGCGCCGGCTCCAGGAGCGTATCGTGAAGGCGACGGAAGAAGGCAACCGCGACAAGATGCACGATCTGAGGCGGCTGCTGACACGCTCGCGTTCGGCCAAACTATTGGCCGTCAAGCGAGTTACCGAGAACGACGGAGCGAAAACGCCGGGTGTGGACAAGATCGTTTGGACGCACCGGCGCAGTAAAGAAATGGCCGTGACGCAGCTTGACCCCAGAGGCTACCGGCCTCTGCCCCTGCGTCGCGTCTACATTCCCAAGTCGAACCGGTCAATGCGTCCGCTAAGTATCCCGACGATGCTCGACAGGGCAATGCAGGCACTCTACCTGCTTGCGCTCGACCCCATCGCCGAGACTATTGCCGATCCCAACTCATACGGGTTCCGCAAAGGCCGCTCTTGCGCCGACGCTATCGAGCAGTGCTTCAACCTGCTTCGGCGTGGTCAAGAGAGGTGGATATTCGAGGGCGACATCAAAGGCTGTTTCGACCACATAAGCCACGAGTGGCTTTTGGAGCATATCCCGATGGAGCGCTCCATTCTGCGCAAGTGGCTGCACTGTGGATTCTTGGACAAGAACGTTTTCGCCGCCACGACCGAAGGCACGCCGCAAGGCGGGATCATCTCGCCGGTGTTGGCCAATCTGACGCTCGACGGCCTGGAACGCCGCCTCAGGGAAATCTTTCCCCGTCTCGGTCCAGGCAGTACAAACGCTAAGAAGGCCAGCGTGAACTTCGTTCGCTATGCGGACGACTTTGTGATCACTGCCAGCAGCAAAGAGCTTCTGGAAACACGGGTTCGTCCGTTGGTAGTGGAGTTCCTAAGGGAACGAGGCTTGGAGCTCTCGGAAGAGAAAACCAAGATCACTCGCCTGAAGGACGGCTTTGACTTCCTGGGGCAAAATGTTCGTTCCTTTGGCAACAAGACGATCATTCGGCCTTCAAAGAAGAGTATCGCTTCGTTTCTGACAAAGATCAAGCAAGTAATCAAAGCTTACCAGCAAGCGAGCGCCGTTGACCTCGTAAGAAAACTCAACCCGATGATCAAGGGCTGGGCCAATTACCATCGGCACGCTTGCAGCAAGAAGACGTTCTCGTATGTAGACAACCAGATCTTTCGCTGGCTAACGAGTTGGAGCCAAAGACGGCATCGCAATAAGGGACGCTGCTGGATAGTCGACAAATATTTCGCTGTCCACGGCACCCGCCGGTGGTGCTTCTTTGGAGACGACAAAGACCAAAAGGGCGGAACTGAAAGGGTCTGGTTGCGTCATGCCGCCCGAACCCCGATCATACGGCACGACAAGGTCCATTCGTCGGCGCATCCGTACAAACTCGCGTGGCAAGAATACTGGCGCTGCCGACAGCGGAGGCGCCATTCCTGCCACGCAGGCGAGGAATCGGATGCAGCATACCAACTAGCTTCGGGGTTCTTAGGAGCGTCACCGCGTCCCATTTGGGGCGTTACAGAGGCTTGAGCCGTATGACGCGAAAGTGTCTTGTACGGTTCTTAGGGGGCTGGGAGGCGGTAACGTCTCCCGGCTACCCGGACGTGGCG
>DASXVS010000010.1 GCA_036504095.1 Armatimonadota bacterium
ATGAACGATGAAGTATGAATGATGAATTCCGGACTCCGGCATTCATCGCTCATCGTTCATAATTCATCGTTTCCCTTCCTTCCCTCGTTTGCAGTTTTCAGGGCACAGAAACCCGGAGGATAGATGATGGAGTATGGAGGATGGAAAACGTCTTTCGCCATCCACACCTGTTCCTTCAGGCGTATCTTGACAATTTGACGAAGACGGTCGGTTGGTGATGAAGCGGTGGTTCGGTCCATCTTCCATCTTCCAACCTCCATCTTCCAGTTTCTGGCGGGAATGCCGGCGCGGAACCACACGTTCCCATCCCGAACACGACCGTGAAACGCGCCAGGGCCTATGGTACTCGGAGGGTAACCTCCCGGGAGATACGGTCCCCGCCAGATTACTTTACAGAACAACCTCACCTTAACCGGTGGGGTTGTTCTGCGTTATGGGGCTGAGGGCTGGGGGCTGAGGGCTGAGGGCCGAGGGGTTCCTAGTTCCTAGTTCCTAGTTCCGAGATCCGAGAGAGCCGGGTTCACCGCAGTGGGGCACGGAGGGGCGCGTAGAATATGCAGAAGGCACAATGATGATTGATGAATGGAGGGCGGCTGGTAGTGTCGGCGGGGACGCCGACACTACTGTGATGCCAGGCCCTTAGGATTTGTGGCGTTTGGCGAGCGCATCCGCCAGGCGGCGGAACTCCTTAAGCGCGGCGGCCGATTTGGCGGGCGTGCCGAGATCCTGCACCAGCATCACCGGAACGTAGTCCTTGCCGCCGATGCTGTTCAAGGACCGTGCGGCGTTCTGACGGTAGCCGTCCATCCCCATTCTGAGATTCTCCTGCGTGAAGAGACCCTCATTGCGGGGATCGTCGATCAACTGTGCGAGGCGGAGAGACTTCTCCCCGGTGTGGGGCGGCTCGCCCAAGGCTTTCAAGATTCCGATCCGCGCGTCGGAACCAGCGAACGGCTTCTCCGAGTAGAAAACGTCCTCTAATACGGGCCACTGAGCCTTTGGCCCTCCCCCCGTGGATTGGTCCACTTGAGTTGATAGGATGAGCTCCAGGAGAGGAGTCATCCGAAGTGAAGGGGAAACGCTACAGCGAGGAGCAGATCCTACGCGTTTTGCAGGAGATCGATTCCGGCAAGACGATCGCGGCTGTGTGCCGTGAACAGGGCTTGTCGGAGCAGACGGTCTACCGCTGGCGGTCGAAGTACGCTGGTATGCAGGAAGCGGACGTCCATCGCCTCCGGGTGCTGGAAGATGAGAACCGTCGGCTGAAGCACCTGGTGGCGGAGTTATCCCTGGACAACCAGGCGCTGAAAGAGCTGGCCAAGGGAAACTGGTAAGCCCCGTCCGCCGCAGACAGGCGGCGGGGCACCTGATACGAAGTGGGTTCTCGACGCGGAGGGCTTGCCGTCTGGTGTCGTTGTCGCGCGCGTCGCTCCAGCACAAAGGGGAATTGCGCTCCGCTCGCGACAACGAGGTTGTGGGGCATATCCGCGACATTCTGACGAAGCACCGGGACTACGGTTGCCCCCGGGTCCATGCGGAGCTGGCGCGGCGTGGGGTGGTTCTGAACCGGAAGCGGCTGCACCGTCTTTGGATGCAGGAGGGGTTCAGTTTGCGGTGCCGTCATCGGAAGCGGCGCCGGATACAGGGCAGCGGGGAGCGCGGCCTTGTGGCCAATCGGCCGAACTGTCAGCGGCGGGTGTAAAATGGACAAAAGGGCGCGGTTGAAAATTCCCCACCTGTAGGCGAGAGCGCCACCCTTTCCTGTAAGGGAAGGAGGTGGCCGTATGCTACGAGGAGGGACCGTGGAGAGAATACGGGAACTGAGGGATTCGGGTCTGTCGGTAAGCGAGATCGCCCGCCAGACCGGCTACGACCGCAAGACCATTCGGAAGTACCTGAAAACGACGGAGCCGCCGAGGTACGGGCCGAGGAGGCCGCGGCCGCCCAGGGAGTTGCCTTACGGGTACGCGAAGCTCGGTGCCTACCACCCTTACCTGGACCGACGCATGGACGAAGGCGTCTGGAGTGCCGTGGTCCTGTTCCGGGAGCTGCAGGCCCAGGGCTACGACGGCGGCTACACCCGGGTGAAAGACTACATCCGTCCCAAGAGGAAGGACGCCAAAGAGCTTGCGGTGCGGCGGTACGAGACGCCGCCGGGCAAGCAGGCTCAGGTGGACTGGGCGCAGATCGGCACCTACGAGGAGGACGGGGAGCGGCATCGGCTGTATGCTTTCGTCTTCACTCTGGGCTGCAGCCGGGCGCTGTTCGCCGATGCCTGCACCAGCCAGAGCATGAGCGTGTTCCTGAGGATGCATGAAGCCGCCTTCCTGGAGTTGGGCGGTGTACCCTCTGAAATCCTGTACGACTGGATGAAGACGGTGGCTTCCGGGGTGGACGAACGCGGCGAAGTACGTTGGAACCCGAAGTTTCTGGACTTTGCTAGTCACTGGGGCTTCACTCCAAAGCTCTGCCACCCGTACCGGCCCCAGACCAAGGGGAAGATCGAGAGCAGCGTCGGCTACGTGAGGAAGAGTTTCGTGACGGGGTTGAAAGCGGTTAGCGTGTCTGACACCAGCCGGCAGCTGAAAAGCTGGGTATGGGAGGTGGCGAACCGCCGGGTGCACGGAACAACGCACCGGGTGGTGCTGCAAGCCTGGAAAGAGGAAAGGGCATACCTTCAGCCGGCTGCCGGCCGTCCCTCCTACCCGTATGTGGAAGAGGAAACGCGCAAGGTCAGCCGCGATGCCTTTGTCGCCTACCACGCCAACCGGCTCTCGGTGCCGTGGGTGCTGGCAGGCTCACAGGTGACGGTTCGAGAGGGGCTGGAGCGCATCGAGGTGGTGAAGGACGGCGCGACGGTGGCGGTCCACCCGCTCCCTTTGGGCAAGCACCAGGTGCTCATCCAGAAGGAGCACCATGCCGGGATGCCGTACGCCCTGGAAGAGGCCAACAGTCACAAGCCGATGCTGCGGCTTTTGCGGCCGACGCCCGAGGTCGAGATCCGTTCTCTGTCTGTCTATGACGACCTCCTAGTCCTGGGAGGTGCCCAGTGACAGCAGTGACAGTTATCGAGCAACTCCACGATCACCTGCTACCACTGGGGCTGGCCGGTGTGGACAACAACTTGGAGACGCACTTGGAGCGGGCCGGCCGGGAGAACCCCTCTTACGCGGATTTCCTTTTAGGGTTGGTGGCCGAGGAGACGAGCTTCCGCAAGGACAAGAGCCTGACGGGAAGGATACAGCAATCCCGGCTCCCCTATGTGAAAACGCTGGAGCAGTTTGACTTCGCCTTCCAGCCGAGCATCGACAAGCGGCAGATCCAGGAGTTGCAGACGCTGCGCTTCGTGCACGAGGCGGAGAACGTGGTGTTTCTCGGACCGCCGGGAGTCGGAAAGACCCATCTGTCGGTCGCACTCGCCATGGAGGCGATGAAAGCCGGCTTCTCCGCCCATTACAGCACCGCCCAGGACCTGGTGACGGACCTCGGGAAGGCGGCCAGGGAGGGGAAGCTCGCTCAGAAACTGAAGACGTACCTGCGGCCGAAGGTGCTGGTCATTGACGAGATCGGCTACCTGCCGCTGGATGAACTGGGGGCTACGCTACTGTTCCAGTTGGTGAGCACGCGCTACGAGAGGGGAAGCATTCTTCTCACCAGCAACAAGAGCTTTGCCGACTGGGGAAGCATCTTCAACGACACGGTGCTGGCCTCCGCCATTCTAGACCGCCTGCTGCACCACGCCACGACAGTCAACATCCGCGGCCAGAGCTACCGGCTCAAGGAACGCAAGAAGGCAGGACTGTTGTCCGCTCCGGCGATAGCGCTGGAAGACAGCAAACCAAAGAACTGACCCACAAGGTCAGACAGGTGGGGAATTTTCACCCGCGCCCAATTGGGGATTTTTCAGGCGCCGTTGACAGGTGTCACAGGGTGATTGAAAACGCTGCCGACAATAAGGTCTCCGAAGGCGTCGATCCCGCGACAAACAACCCCGGCTGGAATACGATCAAGAAGCACTGTCCGAATCTAGCGAAGGTCGAGCTCTGTGGTGTTAACGTACCAGATTGGGTCAAGAAATGCATCAATTGCATACAGAAGGCCAAGGGTCATCTGACAATCGACGGTACGATCCGCAACTGGATCGACATCTATGGTGATGTGATCAAGGGGGCAACTAAAGGTGCAAAGTAATAAAGTGAGCACCGGGCGCTGGTTGCTGATGGCGTGTTTCTTTCTCGTCGGAATCGTGTGTGCTGCAGGAGGTTACACGGCAGGCGTTCGGGCAAGAGGCGAGGCGATCCGCCGTGCTTTGATACAACGGGACGCTGAGGACCAACTCCGCGCCGCATCCGCTTATCTCGGAGCCTTCACACGGGGCGACATGAACAATTTCGTATCGGTAGCCTCAGCACATACTTGGTCTCCTCGGGCTCTGTATTACGGAAAGTACCCCATTTCTCACTGGGTCCGTTTCTGGTACGATACACAGACGGTGGCACCGCGTCTTCAAGGGATCCGGAACATCAGACTCGGCCCGACCCTTACGAAGGACTTCCTAGAGTCCGCAGCCCCGTACGAGCTGCACGAAACCGGCTGGCGAGCCCTTGATCGCGGAAAATGATGAACGTCAACTAGAATTTCTGTTGGCGACAATTAGAATTACCGGGCCGTTGCCTCACGTAAAATCCAACCCGTCACACTCGGTACTTGCGATTGGTATCTACGTCTCACCCTCTCCCGCGGAACCGGCATCCGACGGGTCTTTCGGTTTCTGTCCATTCTTCCTCGCGGCCTCCATGCGGTAGCTCGGAAGATTTAGTTCCAAGATTACGCTGTGGTGGACCAGCCGGTCGATCGCCGCCGCAGTCGTCATCGGATCCTTAAAGATGCTTTCCCACTTCGAGAACGGCAGGTTGCTCGTAATCAACACGCTACCCCTCTCATACCGTTCGGCGAGGAGCGTGAATAAGACTTCCATCTCTTCGCGGTTCTGTTGCACGTAACCGAGATCGTCGATCAAGAGCGCGTCGTAGACACCCAGTCTCCGAAGCTTATTGGGCAGGACCAGGTCCCGCTTTGCCGCGAGCAGTTCCTGAACCAGCAGGCTCGTCGTCGTGTACCGCACCCGGTATCCCTTATGCACCATCTCCTGGCAAAGTCCGCACAACAGGTGCGTCTTACCGCTGCCCGGGTTCCCAAACGCCAGCACGTTCTCCTTGCGACCAAGGAAACCTCCGTCAAGGAGCGCCGCCACCTGTTGCTGCAACCGTCTCGGAAAGCGTGACAAGTCAAAGCTCTCCAGCGTCTTCTCCAGCGGCAGCCGCGATTCCCGTAGAAGCCTCTCGATCCGGTTTCGGCGCCGCACCTCGCACTCGCAGGTGAGAAGCTCGCAGAGGTATGCCTCGTAGGACAGCGATTCGGCGATGGCGGTCCTGGTCACCTCCTGGTAGGAGGCGCGCATCGCCGGCAGATGTAGTTCCTTCAACAACTCCTCCAGGCGGTTGGCGGTTGTGTCAGACATACGCTGCCTCCCGGCTCAGAAGACTGTCGTACGCGTAAAGATCCGCCACCGGCACCGCGATATCCGTCACCTTGGGCAATAACGCCGCCGTTGCCACCAGCGCCCTCACTGCCTCGACTGTCAAAACCTCTTCCTTTCCCAGCAAGTAGGAAAGTGCCGCGTCAACGCGCTCCTCGCTCTCCTTGGCCGCCATCTCCAGGATGCACAGATAGGCCCGAACACCCGTCCGTTCGTCGTTTGCGACCAGTCTGTCGTACGCTTCCCGGAACCGGCTGGTCGGGTACAGATCCTCCCTGTATCGGTACGAGAGGAACGCTCCCGGCTTTCTCACAAGGCTGTCGATGACGTGGCGGTACTGGATGTAGTGCTGGTTCTGGCCGATGAGCCGGGGCAGCGTCTCCACCAACACGCCGCCATACCGCACTTCGATCCGCTCTGAGAAAGCTTTGGCCTCCACCGTCTCACCGATGAGACGCGAGGGCAACGAATATGTGTTGTGGATCACCCGGATCGTGCTGCCGGGCCCCACAGTCAATCGCATCTGTCGACCGGCCGGAAAACGGGAAAGAGGCAACAGCGATAGACACGCCTGCTCCTCCCGGAACCGGACGGTCCGCCCTTTGTTCAGCCGTGTAAAGAGATCGGACAGGTATCGCTCGTATTCGGTCCGGCTTCCAAACTCCCGGCTGCCTCGAAGTCTCAGAGCCTGGTCCAACTTCTCCACGAAGCGGTGATGGCGCTGCTCCACATCGCCATTCTCGTTGGGCCTTCCCGGAGAGATGTGCTCGCCGGGGAAACCGCAGTGTTTCAAGAGTGCCTGGTACCTTTGTGTGAACTCGTCCTGGCTCTCCGGCTTCCTGACCGCCGCCGACAGGGAATCGGTCCGGTGGCGCTTCGGCACACCGCCCAGGGTCCACAGTGCGTTCTGCAGACCCTCCGACAGGCTCTCGAAACTCTCCGAGAAAACGAATGTTCCCGTCTCCCAGTTCGAGTACGTGAGCACGAAATGGTACAGCATGTGCCGAAACAGCACGCCGCCAATCGTCACGCCGAGCTTCGTCAGATGACAGAAGTCGCTCTCGCACACGTCGCCAGCACGGTGCAGTTGCGCAAAGAAGACTTCCTTCTGCGGCCCTTCGGTGGCCCGCCAGTGTTTCACCTGGCGCTGAAGAGTGCGCAACTGGCCGTCCTGGAATCGACCGGGATAGCGCCTCTGCAGATCCTCGAATAGAGTCAACGCCTGGAGGTCAGGATCCTTATTCAAAAGCTCTTCTACTTCATCCCATACGCCGACGAATGGATTCTCCCGTGTCCGATAGGCACGCGGCTTTCGCGTCGCGCTCGGGCTTTGCCCCCGATTGCGCCATGTCCTTCCCGTCTTTTCACACATTCCGGCTTTGGCCGCCGCTGCGGACAAAGGCTTTCCCGCTACAATCTCCCGCATCAGAATCACCACCTGTTGGTCTGTGACCATCGGCTGTCTCTACCTCCTTACTGTTCAAGAAGGATAGAAACCAGCCTCAGATCGACTCACAAAGCGGTAACTCTAGTTGTCGTCAACCATACTTTCATATTGTCGCTCATCACGGCCCTTCATCGGGCTGTGAATGCCTCTGGCATCAGCAACCCCAGGGCCGTGTGGGGCCGTTCTGAAATGTAATCTCGGTGCCAGGCCTTCAGTTTCCGGTGGACGTCCTCCAGTTACAGAAACCAGTTCTGGCTCAGGCACTCCTGGCGGAGTCTGCCATTGAAGGCCTCAACGTACGCTTTGTCGGTTGGTTTACCCGGGCGGCTGAACTCTACCGTCACCCCTTCACGATGCGCCCACTCGTCAAGGTCTTTCCCGATGAACTCAGGACCGATATCCACGTGGATGATCTTCGGCAGGCCCATCCGGCTCGCTGTCTGGTCCTTTGCCGTGCTCACATATCGATGGCTTGATCGATTCACCTGAAGCACGGCGCACGCCCTTCGCTCGCTCACGTCAAAGCCGACGCGCAGAAAAGAAACCAGATCTCTCTTCTGGGCCGGCTTCAGAACTTATTTCGCAGCACCTCCTGAAGCATGTGCTTGACGAGCGTCAGATAGGCGACCAAGCCCTTCTCCGCTTGTTCTCGTCATCGAGTTGGCGCAGCCGCTGCAGTTCCGCGACACCCATGCCGGCAAACTTGCGCTTCCAGCGGTAATACATCGGCTCCGTGATGCCCGTCTTCCGGCACACCTCGGTTACAGCCGTACCGCTCTCCGCCTGCCGTAAGTCATAGGCGATCTGCTGGTTCGTGTACCCCTTCTTCATCTGATTCCTCCTGGACACCGTCAGTATCCCAAATTCGGTAAATACTAGCGCAACCTGTGGATCAGTTTTCTGGGGACCAAGCAATCCTATCCGCGACACAGTGTCGCACCGTACGGATCTTTCCGTTTCGTGAGCGGATCCCTACATCGATGTCAATCCGCTGGACGTCGAGCCTCGTTAAGCGTCGCGGTACGCTCTCGGTATAAAATTCAGGCCAAATGCCACTATACAACATGACCGACTTCAACGTTTCGAAGTAGCCCGCCAACAGAGCGCTGGCAAGATTGCCCCGGGCAACAGGTCGGTTCCGGCGCAAGGCGGAAGGAGGGTCATATGGCCAAGGCAACAATCATTGGGACACTGCTCGAATCGCAGGAGGCAGGAGGGGTCGAGCGTGATCCCGGCGCGGCATTCACATCGTACTCCGACAGTGGGTCGGGCGCAGAATCCGGTGCAATCGCGCTATTCAACTTGGGTTCGCCGACATCCGAGGCGGACCTGAACCGCCGCCTCAACGAGGCGGCAAAGATCTTGGTGAGGGGGGCAATTCGGGCAGCGATGGCAGCCAAGTTGGGAGGCGAATGAGTCGGCAAAAGCTGCAATGAAAGATAAACAATGCATATAAAAATAAGATAGATATGTATAACGCTAACACCTGCCTCGGATAGCGCCTATATATGTTATCGGTATATAGGCGCCAACGTTTTCGCTGCAGGACATAACATTAATGTGTGCTATATTAATATGCAGCAGTCAAGTTGACGGCTGCGAAGGGAGCATCGCATGAAGATTGATCTCACACCTCCACGCGACGGTAGCGTCTACCGCGTTGGAGCGTACGTTCGGGTGTCTGTCGACGACGAGAGGAACGGCAGCCATACATTTGAGACGCAGAGGGCCCGTATTACTGAAAAACTCGACCGGATCTACGGCAAGGGCAACTACGTCGCCGACGAGTTCATTGACAACGGCTTGTCGGGAGGATACGGTCCGGAGCCCACTGGAAGTGAGAAACGAACCCGCCCAGGCTTCAAGAAATTCGAGACCGCACTGAAGACAGGTGCATACGACGCTATGATCGTCTATGACCTAAGCCGGTTTACACGGACGCCTCGATGGTTGGAGGTCTTCATAGACGACGTAGTTGAGCCATTTGGCATTCGGTTCATCTCCGCCAGAGAAGACGTGGACCTGGCAACAACAGAAGGGCGGAGCATGGCCCGCTTTTTGACGCTGGGGAATACGATGTTCCGGGAGGGTTTGAAGAAACGAATACAAGACGCTGTCGACACTCGCACCTCGCAAGGCTTTCTCCATGGCAACCCGGGTTATGGTTGGGCCTGGGAGCCCATACAGAACGTTCCCATCAAGGGACGCCGCAGGATAATTCGCAACGAGGAGCAGGGCCGCTGGGTGATCCAGATCAAGGACTGGGCTCTCGCAGGCTGGGGCACGGTTCGCATCGCGGATGAACTCAACAGATTGGGTGTGAGGACGCCTTCAGGTAATGGCGTATGGGCCTTCGGTAGCGCTCGCAATATTCTTGACAGCGTGCATCACGCGGGGTACATCAAGCCGAGACGCGGGGAGCTGACGCGAGGCGACCACTTCGACCGTCGCTACTACGACCTTGAAGACTACGAGCGCATCCAGGCGGTCCGCCCGAAGCGCGGCGTCCACAAACGAACCCCGCACGCCGCGAGTGAGCTCCTGAACGGAGTCGCCACTTGCGCCCGATGCGGTACACGCTTGTACATCAGTCTCTCCCGGAAAAGTGCATACCACAGTTACCGCTGCATCACGAAGGACGAGCGCGGGAACAAGACATGTCCGAAGGTGACTGTCCGAGGGGAATCGCTCGAGGCACTGGTGATCGGGCAGTTGGAGGAGTTCGCCGGCAGCCCTGACTTCAACGATACGATCGACCGCGAGGCCGCCCGTTCGGCCACGGAGGAAGAGCAGCGGAATATCGACCGCAGAGCGCACGTTCAACGAGAACTCGAGGGGATTAGCGTCCAATTCTCCAGGTGGGCGAATATGGTGACCAGGGAACTAATCACCGAAAACCAGTTCGCCGAATTCAACGTCGAACTCGGTTCCAAACAGTCGGCGCTGAACGCCGAGCTCTCGGACATCGAGAAGGCGCTGAGCGATCGGACTTCCCGCGAGCAGACACTGGTCCGTGTGCGCAAGGCCGTCGCGGATTTCCCCGCCGTCTGGAGGCATCTCAACCCAGACGAGCGCCGGGGAATGATCGCGCTCCTCGTCGAGCGACTTTTCGTTGACCGAGACGGAGACACGGCGACTGTAACCTTCAAGATGGCATGCCTTCCTGAGGTTGTGCTGCCCATGTCAGCGGTTCCGCCGCCCCGCAGCCGTCCAACAGGGGTCGAAACGCTGACGCTGCGGCAACTGGCGATCCTGCAGCACCTGCGGATGGGGAAAACCCCCTCGGAGGCGGCGGATGCGATGGGCGTGACCTACGGTTGCGTACAAATCACGCTAAGGCTGATCCGCAAGCACCTGGGCTACCACGAATTCAAGGACCTGATCGAGGTCGCGACACCCAAACTGAATGAGATGCTGCCATTCCTACCGATGGGACCCAGTGAGAAGCGTGATCCGGGCACGGTGCCAACTCTCACCGAGGCTGAGGGTCAGGTGTTCCGCCCGTTGGCGGCCGGGGCGACTTCTAAGGAAGTGGCCAGGCTCACGGGGTTCCCAAAGAAGAAAGTGGACGGCCACCGCGCGAACATCCTCCGGAAACTCGGTGCGAAGACGATTTTCGAAGCGTCACAGAAGGCCAGACCGCTCGGGTTGCTCGCGTGAGATGGCCGGCATCGGCGCGGGGAATCTCTGTCTGACGCGGCGGACGACCCCTAGTTCTCTGATCGCGGCGCCGTATGAGTCTGGGCCGGCGCGAACCGGCCCAGATATAACACAACACCAGCATCCGATCTCTGACGCCTGGCCGGGAGTTCTTGCATCCGTCTAGTACGGAATCCCTATCACCCGACAGAATGAATGCAAACAGACACCGGCCGCTGGCGCAGCGGGCTAGCCCATATGCGCCAGCGGCTTCACCGTGTGTCGACCGGGCCCAAATCCAAAGCCATCCGTGTGTGCTCTCGACTTCCGCTCGGACTGTCTCCTGCCTCTGATAAGTTACGCTGCAGATGTCGAGTGCTCGAAATGGGCCGTACTCCGGCCGGTTCCGTCATCTTGCACCACGAGGCGCGTGTCGATGCGTTGCCGTAGTTCCTCGACATGCGAAATGATCCCGACCAGACGCCCGCCCGCCTGCAGCCCCTCCAGCGTTGCGATCGTCTCGTCCAGTGCCTCGGGGTCCAGATGCCCAAAACCTTCATCAACGAAGATGGTGTCCAAACGAGCCCCGACGCTCTCCGCACAGACCACGTCGGACAGCGCAAGCGCGAGCGACAGAGCCGCCTGGAAAGTCTCACCACCGGACAGAGTATTGACGGGGCGATCCTTTCCGGTGTGGGCGTCTTCAGCGAGGATCTCGAGGCCCGCCGATCGGCGGCGATCGGAATTGTTTAGTCCTCTTAACAATCTGTACCGTCCGCTACTCATCGCGTGCAGCCGATGAGACGCAAAATCGAGAACCTGATCAAGGTACCTGGCGAGGACCCATCGCTGAAAGGAAACCGTGCCGTTGGCAACTTCGGCGATGTGCCCGATGACCTCACAGCGTGCCCGGCGTGCGACCACCCTGGTCTCGATCTCCTCGGCGCGGGCGATACACGAATGTAGGTTTTCGATCTCCTGTTCCTGCGTAGCGATAGAACCCACCAAATCGTCGTGGAACCGTTCGGTCTCCTCTTTGCGGGTGAGTAGGAGGGCGAGGTTCGGGGCTTCGGTGCTGGCGGTTGCCGTCGCGGCACGTTGGGCACGATCTTCCGCGGCGAAGTAGTCGCTATCGAACTGCCGAATCTCCATTTCCAGATGAGAGAGGCTTGGAACGCTCGCAGCGGCCAGGTCAAGGGACTCTTCATCAGCGAAGTCGGAACCCTGCATGAGGGCCTCGAGATGCTGCTGCGCCGCAGCCGCCTCAGCGGTGCGTTCGGCCATGCCTTCTGTGGTTGCTTTGAGCGCTGCGCCGGCGCGGACAACCTCAATGTGGGCGGAATGCGCGTCCGACTGAGCGGATTGCAGAGCCGTTCGCAACAATTCAGCCGATTCGTGCGCGGCGACGATGGAGTTCTCCAGGGCGGAGGCATCGGCAAACTCGGTCGGCAAGGCCCCACGACGTGCTTCAAGCACGGCGTTGCGGCCGCTGAGATCGAGTTGTGCCGCCTCTCGCTGTTTTCCTGCCTCAGCCAAGGCAGTGGAAGCGCCTGCATGCACAGCCGTCAGGCACTGCAATTCCCCCTGAAGGGACGGCAGGCGATCCGATGCTTCCTTGGCAACGGTAACCGCGTCCCTATGCAGCGCCAGTTCGACACCGAGTTCTTCAGTGTCCTTAGGTGCCGCTGCACCGAGCGTCTTCAGCAGCGCCGCGCGTTGCTTTTGTGTCGCCGTGATTGCCTGACGTTGGTCGCGGACGTCTCCCTGGGCCACTCGCGCTGCCGCCTCCAGAGCGCGAGCGTCTGTTTCCGCCTGTGTGACGGCCGACTGTTCCGGGACGCTCTCCTCCAACGTAGCGGGAGCGGGGTGTTTGAGCGACCCGCATACCGGGCAGGGCTTGCCTTCGGTCAGGTTTCGGGCCAGCATGCCTGCGGCCCCCTCGTCCCATTGGCGCCGCCAATCGTCTGCTACATTGCGGGCTGCCGCGGCCGATTCATCAGCCGTGCTGGAGGTCGCCTCACGGTCGACCAGTTCATCCTCCTCAACAAGCAGTCTCGTTTCGACAGCATTCAGATCCTGGCGTTGATCATAGGTTTGTTGCGCTGCCCTGAATCTCGCCTCTGCGAGGGCTAACTCGCCAGCGGCCGCGGTCGCGCCAGCCAAAGCCTTGTCGGCGGCGTTAACCGCGGCCTGGGCGGCGTGAACCCGTTCAGTATCCGTCCGCTCGACGTCCATGGCGACGTCCAATGCAGCCTGCGCGGCATCAACGGCTCGGAGCGCTTCATCTACGTCCGCTGCCGCCTTCCGAAGCCCCTCCAAATACTGGACCCTCTTGTCGGCGTCGGTTCGCTCGCCCGCCCGCGCGTTCTCCCGCTCCACAAGTGCTACCTTATCCTGCGCGACGGCCTCAGCCCGGGCCAGATTCACTTGGGCAGCGGCTACGGCCACTTGAGCAGTCTTCACCGCACCTTCCGCCTTATTCCTGGCGTCGAGCACGGGAACGACTGGCTGTGCCCGCCGGGCGGATCCCGCCGTTGCCCGGTACGCTTCGATGAGAGGAGACCGCTCCGTCACCTCCAGCAACGCTGCATCCGCCTCCGATTTCTCCGCCAACGCCGCTGCCTGACGCTGTCCTTCGGCGAGGTGGGATTGAGCCAATGCACACGCTGCCCTGGCAATCCCCAACTGCTGATTCTGATCTACCAGCGTAGCGGCCCGGAGAACTAGCCACTCGCGGTAGTCATCAACCGTGTCCTCATCCAGGACGCCACGTAACTCATCAATGTCACTCTTGATCTCGGATTCCAGGGCCTTCTGCCGGTCGCGCAATCCCTCCTGCAGAACCCGGCATCGGTCGGTCGAGAAGAGGCGTTCGAGGATGGGCTCCCGTTCTTTCGAGGATGCGCGAAGGAAAGCTTCGAATTTCCCCTGGGGGAGCACAACCACCTGTCGGAACTGCTCCAACGTGAATCCCAGGATCTCCGCGACGCGTTCGGTCACCGTTGTTGGTCTGTCAGCGATCACGTGACCATCGCCATTGGAATTGCAATCAGTACGGTCCCACAGGATCGCCTGGGGCGGCTGGGTGGTCATACCCGCCCCCTTCTTTCGTGGCCGAGCACACTCGAGCGAGCGCCGGACACGGTATTCCTTGTTACCGTGGTTGAAGTCGAGAACTACCTCCGTTGCCTGATCGGGGTGCGCATAATCGCTGCGCAGTTGCTCGGGCGTGCGGTCACCGCCAGACGTCCCACCATAGAGTCCAAGGCACATCGCGTCAAGGATTGTCGTCTTCCCGGATCCGGTCTTGCCGTGGATGAGGAACAGGAGTTCCGGGCCGAGCGCATCGAAATCGATAACGACCTCGTCGGCAAATGGTCCAAATGCTTGCAGTGTGAGCCGGGTTGGCTTCATAGAGTACCACCTTTCATCCCATCGTCAATTACACTGAGGAGTTCGCGTGTGTGCTCTGCTCCAATCTCGTTACCCGTTACGTCGGCGTAGAACTGCTTGAACAGGTCCTCAAGGCTCAGAATGCGGGCGTCCGCAGGCGAAATGCCGCCGAGTTCGCCCGCCACCCCAATCTCTTTTCGCCTGACGGCAAGGCAGTGTGGATACACCCCGGCCAATCGCGCCGCGGCATCGGACACGAGCGCATCGTCCGTGTAGACGATCTCCAGGTAATCGTCCGTTGGCCCATAGCGATCCGAGCGGGTGATAAGGTCGTCGAAGCGGCCCTCAATGGACCGCACGTCATGGATCGGCGTGAGCGGTTCCTGCCGTATCGTCACCATGCCTCGCTTACAGATTTCCACCACGGAAACAGACTTTTGGTGATCCTCGTGGAATGAGTACTTCAATGGTGACCCGGCGTAATGGACATGTTGGCGCGTGCCGTGCGTTTGCGGTCTGTGCAGATGGCCCAACGCTACGTAGGAGAATCCGTTAAAGATGGACGTCGGAATCTCGCCGGCGCCCCCGACGCTGAGTTCCCGTTCGGCCTCTTCCGTGGATTGTCCGCCCGCCACGAAAGCATGGGCGACCAGTATGCAGCGCTCGCCCTCGACGAGCTTTTCGCGGGCTCGCGCAACGAGTGCCGCCATCGCCGCCTCGTGGTCGTGCAGCCCGACGGTTGAATCATCCAGCAGTTCGCGCACGACGGCCGGGTGAGTGTACGGCAGGGCAATGACTCTGACGGGTCCGTGCCGATCGGTGACATCGAAGGCAGTGATCGCCGGGTCCAGTGGGCCGACGATATGAAGGCCCATCGACTCCAACATCCCGGAGGCGAACCCAAGGCGATCCGGGCCATCGTGATTCCCTGCGATCAACAGGACCTTGAACCCGTGATTTTGGACCAGGGTGCTCAGTACGTCGTCCAACAGGCGTACCGCCTCAGCGCCTGGGATGGCGCGGTCGTAGACATCGCCGGCGATAACAATCAGGTCGGGCTTTTCCCGGACCGCGATGCCCGTGATCCGATCCAGGACAAGGCGCTGGTCTTCGAGCAAACTTCGGCCGCAAAGCCTGCGACCGAGATGCCAATCAGCGGTGTGAAGTACTTTCATTATTCCGTCCTCCTTTGCGCCCAGCGTGCCAGGGCAACCAAGATGCGCGATCCTTTTACGTCCACTCGATTCTCCTTTTTGAGCCGGTCTAGTTCGGCCCTCTGTTCACAAGACCTGCATACGCATTGTACGCTAATATGCGGATTAGCGTAGTATCGATGCAATGATGGCAGTCTTCGGAGTCGAACGACAAGGATCATCGAACGAGGGTGGGTGTTAAACCGTGTCGCACCAGGTAGCCCAGGCGCGAAAGGCGAATTTGTGCCGCTTCGGACGAGACATTGAACATTTCGGCGATCCTTGCAGTGAGGTGCGCACCTTCAGTCGAGGATTCGTACACAGGACAAGGCATGCCGGTAGCATCCAGGTAATCAACTACGGCACGGCGAGTCCCTGTGGCAGGCATCAGGAGGGCGCCACAGCAGAACCCCGCCTGCCATTCCATCCAGTCTGATTGCTTTGCCCGTAGGATGGTGCGTCGCTGGCAGACCTGCCGATTGGTGGTCTCGGTGTCGAGGAAAAGACCCGAGGTCGGCTCTCTGCGTTCAAACAGTGGAGCATGAAAGTGTACATGCCCATACTCGTGTGCCAGCGTAGTACGAAGGCGGTGCTCGCGCTGGCTGTTCGTTGTCAGAGTAGATGCAATCTTGACGCGAGGCAGCTTTCCGCGGATGAACTCGGTCATACCTTCAACGTCCGGCCCTTCAGCGGTCAGGTCGGCATATACATCGAGGTCGTCAGCATCACATTCGATCAGGGTCGTGAGCGCATTCGTCGGCACCGGCAGCACCACCTCGCCGCAATACCGCTCCAGGTGCTGCACGATAATTGTCTCACAAAGGTGGTCGAGCTCTTCCTCTAGATAGTAAGGGCGCTGAGTGAATCGACCGGTAGCATCGTTGCACCACTTCAATGGTGGTCATCCCCTAGCGACCGGCGAAATGCCTTAAACGCTTCGCGCACCTGTCCTTGATCAACGGCGATGTCGCGGATGTCGCTTGGCAGCTGTCCGGCCAGAAAGCACAGGTACTCAACGTCCAAATCAAGTAGGACGGCGATCTGCCGCAGGAGATCCTCGGAGGGTGGGTTCCGGCGGTCGTGCTCGATGTCGTTCAAATACTGAGGCGAGATCGGCTTACCGTCGTCCTTCATCAGTCTTGCCGCCAGGTCCTTCTGGCTCAGCAGCTTGGCCTTGCGGGCTGCCGCAATGACTTTTCCAAATGCCATAATGCCTCAGTATTCAGAGATCCGCTGATTAGCGGTTAAGACGCATTCGTCACGGTGAGTGTAGTTCCTCCGTTCCCGATGCGCCAAGTAGTGCACGCGATGGGTCATCAAAGCTGCGCCTAGACAGCCCGCCAGCCATGCCGAATTCGCTGCGGCGGTTTGCACCCACGTAATCTACCTCGCCCCACTGGTCGAAGGTTCGTCGTTGGTGCTCGACGAATGGGTCACACCGCCTGGCCACCGAACGACCGAGGCGCCATCTTTCGCCGAGCATTTCTCTAAGCCCCGGCGACAGTCTCCAAGCGTCGATCGCCAGGTTTGTCACGAGGCGCTAGGCCGGCCCCGAGGGTGACTATTGGCCGCAAACGCCTGGGATTCCACGTGAAAAATCTACAGTCCCGCACAGTTCAAGCCATGAACACGGGGACGAATGAGTGTTTCTAGATGTGGCTTCGGAGTTAACCTTCATAGCACCGCACGATTCTCTCCGTACCCACCTTTCTACGTGAAGCGTCGTCAAATTCAAGCATCTGTATCTCGGTCCGTGCGTGGTCCTAAGTTGCGTCCCCACATATTCACACCAGGCATGGACATAGTGCTGTCCATGCGCTACCCATACCATGGGTTCAGTGAGGAACACCACGATGCCGAAACCACGCTTTGCAGCCCACACACCAAACGACGACGGCCGATGGCAAACGCTCGAAGACCACCTGCGTGAAGTATCTGAGCTGTGTCGCAAGTTCGGGGAACCGTTAGGTTTCGGGGAAACCGCTGCATGGATGGGGCGCCTACACGACATTGGCAAGGCTAGTGACGGTTTTCAAGATTACCTCACTCGGTGTGATGCCGCAATGCATGGAGGGCCACCTCCGCCGCCGCACGGGCCCGATCACTCGACTGCCGGAGCACAACGCATTTGGAGTGAGCGCGGTGATTCGCCCTTCAGGCACCTTGCCTGCGAGATCATTGCCCTCTGCATTGCTTCCCATCACTCCGGATTGGTCGATTCTGTTGCGCCCGATGGAGTAGATATTCTCAGCAAGCGTCTGGCAAAACCAACTGAACCCGCAGGAGACGGGTTCGACGGCGGCATCCTGGAAAATCTGATCCGCCCACTCGAATCTTCAACAATGGTTGACGAGTTCCGAGAACGGTTGGAACAGGTACTTGACGGGACGCAGCCGCAACTCGTCCGTGACTTCAACCTTGGTTTCCTCACCCGCTTCCTGTTCAGCGGGTTGATCGACGCCGATCGTCTGAATTCCGCAGGGCGCAAGCCCTTGCCAAAACCGCAATGGCCTCATTTGGTTGACGTACTTGAAGCCAACCTTAGGTCTCTCTCTGGTGACCGTCAAATAGACGAGATCCGATCCGGTGTCTCACTGTCCTGCCTTGAATTCGCAAAGCGGGAGAACGGGATATACCAACTGACCGTACCTACTGGAGGAGGCAAGACCCTTGCGAGCCTTCGATTCGCGCTCCACCATGCTGACCGGTGCCAAATGGACCGCATTGTCTACGTTGTGCCCTACACGTCGATCATCGACCAGAACGCCCGCGTTGCCCGCTCTGTGTTCGCGTTTCTCGAAAACCGGGGCGAAACGATAGTTCTTGAGCACCACTCAAATCTAACCCCCGAACGGGAGACTCGCCAGAATAAGCTGCTGTCTGAAAACTGGGACGCTCCGATCATATTCACAACTGCTGTTCAGTTGCTCGAAGCACTCTTCGCTGGCGGTACAAGGGGAGTACGGCGCCTTCACCAACTGGCCAATTCCATCATTGTCTTCGACGAGATCCAAACAATTCCGATTCGAACCGTTCACCTCTTTAACAACGCCATCAACTTTCTCGCCAGGCAGTGCGGATCGACAGTCGTGTTCTGCACGGCGACCCAACCGCTTCTCGACCAGGTTGACGCGACCAAGGGAGCGGCAGGATTAACACCTTCATGCCAAATGGTCCCTGACACAAAGGGTTTGTTCAAAGCGCTCAAGCGAACAACAATTGAAGACCGATGCAAGGCGGGAGGATGGTCGAGAGCCGAGGTCAAGGAATTGGCTCTTGAGCGGTTGACGGAAGCCAGCAGCGTACTGGTGATTGTCAACACCAAGGGCCAGGCAAGGGAACTCTTCCAAGACTTGCAGGATAAGGCAACTCTTGTGTATCACCTCACCACGAGCATGTGCGCCGCTCATCGTGAATCCGTGTTCAGCAAGATCAATATCTGCCTGAATCAAAAACGGCGCGTGCCCGTGATATGCGTCAGCACCTCGCTGATCGAGGCCGGCGTTGACGTGGACTTCGGCAGCGTCATCCGCTATCTGACAGGCCTTGATTCCATCGCTCAAGCCGCCGGACGCTGCAATCGAAACGGCCTACAGGATACAGGGCAAGTACTTGTCATCAACCCGGCAAACGAAAACCTCGACCGATTACCTGAGGTTAGGATTGCGAGGAATGTTGCCCAGCGTGTACTGAGTGAATTCCGCGCCGACCCTGCTCAGTTCGACAACGATCTGCAGAGTCCGGCGGCGATGACTCGCTTCTATCAGTACTACTTCTTCGAGCGAGCACACGAAATGGCTTATCCCGTAACGCTCAGCGAAGCCGGGAGGAAGGACGATCTGCTGTCATTACTGTCAACAAACCGCCTGTCTGTCGAAGCGTACAAACGATCGACGAAGACAGCCCCCCAACACCTCCTTCGTCAGTCATTTGGGGCCGCCGGAAGTGCATTCAAAGCCATTGACGCTCCCACTGAAGGCGTGGTCGTGCCTTACGGCGAACAGGGCAGGAGCATCATCGCGGAATTGCTCGCGGCCTCTCGAATGGAAGAGAGACGCCTCTTGCTGAAGCGAGCGCAACGGTATTCCGTGAATCTGTATCCACACGAGATCCAGGAGTTGACACGGCGGGATGCGCTCAGAGAGTTTTGGGAAGGAAGCGGTATTCAATACCTTGACGAACGCTACTACAGCGATGAATTCGGCGTGAGCCTGGAACCGGTTTCAGATCTCTCGCCGCTCATCGTGTAAGGAGGAGAGTATGAAGGATGCCATCGAATTCAAGGTTTCGGCGCGATTTGCGTTGTTCACCGATCCAATTACCAAGATCGGCGGGGAGAAGAGTACGTATCACCTCCCAACTTATGAGGCGCTGAAAGGGATTGCGAAGTCGGTCTACTGGAAACCAACCTTCGTGTGGGTCATCGACAGGGTGCGTGTTGTGCGGCGCATCCGCACGCAATCGAAAAGCATGAAACCCCTGGAATACGGCGGCGGAAACACCTTAGCGATCTATACCTATCTGGCCGATGTCGAGTATCAGGTGGCGGCGCATTTCAAGTGGAACCCGTTCCGAGAGGACCTGCAAGAGGATCGCGACACGGACAAACACTGGCATGTCGCGCAGAGGATGGTGGAAAAGGGCGGCCGGCAAGATGTCTTTCTGGGCGCACGTGAGTGCCAGGGATATGTCGAACCATGTGTTTTCGGGGAAGGGACCGGCCATTACGATGACGCTGGCGAACTCGCCTACGGTCTGATGTTCCACGGCTTCGACTACCCCGACGAGACTGGCACTAACGAACTCCACAGCCGATTCTGGAAGCCGGTAATGACAGACGGAATAGTAACATTCCCGCGCCCCGAAGACTGCACAGTGCGGAGATTTGTGCGGGAAATGATACCAAACCCGCCAAGTTCCGTCGGTCTTCAAGAGGAGGGATTGCTGAAATGAGCTGGCTGGATAACCTGTGCAGGACTTACGAGAACAACAGCGAGCACGTTGGAGACCGAAACGATGACATACCTCTGCTGCCGCTATTCCACAGCCTCCAAAACGCGCAGGTCGATGTGGTGCTCGATGGGGATGGCAATTTCCTGCGGGCAGCCGTCGTCTCCAAGGATGACGCGCGGACGATCATCCCTGCGACGGAGGAATCCGCAGGCAGGTCTGGAGGCAAAATCGCCCCGCATGCTCTTTGTGACACGCTGCAATATGTCGCCGGTGACTATCTGCGCTGGGGCGGCAACCCAAGGAAGGAGAAGAATGAGTCGGGGTTTGAGGATTATATCGCTGGGCTTGATGGCTGGGTTACCTGGTCCCGCGATCAACAACTTCGTTCGGTCTTGACCTACCTGCGAAAAGGCCTGTTGATCTCGGACCTCGTGGAGTTCAAAGTGCTCTGGGCGTCTGGCGAGAAACTGGCTGAGAGAACGAAGGATTCATCGAAGCCCTACCCGATATTCAAGGCCGTCTCCGGTAATAATCAGGCAACCGCATTTGTGCGGTTCTCGGTTGAAATACCTGGAGACCCGCAGTCTCATCTCTGGCTCTCCCCACGCCTGAGAGATTCCTGGCGGGATTACTACAGAACCTCGCGAAGCGACTCTTATGGAGTGTGCATGGTGACAGGCAAAACGAGTCGCCTTGCGCACAATCACCCGAAGTTCATTCGGTATCCGGGCGACGGCGCGAAACTGGTCTCGTCCAACGACAGTGCCGGATTCACCTATCGTGGGAAGTTCACAGACGCTCGTGAAGCGTGCGGCATTGGAGTCGATATCACACACAAGGCACACAACGCGCTTCGCTGGCTGATCGCGCGCCAGGGATACCGCGATGGAGACCAAGCCATTGTCGCATGGGCGATCAGCGGCGCCAACGTCCCTGACCCTTGCGCTGACACCTTCGCCCTTCTTTTCGGCGGAGATCAAGATCCAATCCCGACAGACTCTGGCTATACGGCCCAGGAAGTGGGACATGCGCTGTCTACCAGAATTGCCGGCTATTCCGCGACACTAAACAACACTGACAGTGTCTCGGTGATTGGTCTCGATTCGGCCACGCCAGGCCGGATGGCAATTCGCTACTATCGGGACCTTACCGCTTCCGAGTTGCTCAGACGCGTGCAGTCATGGCACGAAGAGTGTTCCTGGTTGCAGCGCTTCGGCAAGGACAGGGTGTTTGTCGGCGCGCCGGCTCCGCGCGACATCGCCGAGGCCGCATTTGGCAGTCGGCTCGACGGCAATCTGCGAAAGGCAACGGTGGAACGGCTCCTTCCCTGCATCGTTGATGGTGCGCCGATTCCCAGCGACCTTGTCGATTCTTGCGTGAATCGGGCAGCCAACCGGAATGGGATCAAGCCGAACAGCAGCGAATGTTGGGAATGGGAGAAGTCCCTTGGCATTGCTTGCGCACTTTTCAGATACACGCACAAAGAAAGGGGATATGCGATGGCACTTAATCGAGAGCGAAACTCCAGGGATTACCTTTACGGCCGTCTGCTGGCCCTGGCCGAACACCTGGAGAGGCGGGCGCTGTCTTACGGCGATGAGAAACGGGCGACCAACGCCGAAAAACTGACGCAACGATTTTCGGACCGTCCATATGCAACGTGGCTTCTGTTGGAAACGGCACTGACCCCATACTGCGTGCGTTTGAGCACGAAGAGCCCGGGCTTTCTGTATGGAGTCAAACGTGAGATGGACTCGGTGATGGACCTCTTCATTACCGACGAATTCACGTGCGACCGTCGCCTGACCGGCGAGTTCCTTCTGGGTTACCACTGCCAGAGGGCGGACCTGCGCTCGAAGCCAACCAAGGACGATGACGATTCGGACCCGAACGACGATGAATAGGCACGGAGAATACCTCAAACAAGGAGAGTGAGATGAGTCTGAGCAACAAGATCGATTTCGCAGTAGTTTTCCGGGTAACCAATGCCAACCCGAACGGCGATCCTCTTAACGGTAACCGCCCTCGTACAACCTACGACGGGTTGGGGGAACTATCTGATGTTTGCCTTAAGCGGAAAATCCGAGACCGTCTGATGGACTCAGGCCAGGCCATCTTCGTACAATCGGACGATCGAAAGACCGACAACCATGTCAGTTTGCGGTCTCGCGCCGATGCCATCCTCAAAGGCGTCAAGACTCGCGAGGAATCCGCCAAAATGGCCTGTAAGACATGGATGGACGTTCGTACCTTCGGGCAGCTATTCGCATTTCAGGCATCTGGCAGCAAAAAGGGAAAAGGCCAGGATGCCGAAGGTGCTCCCGACGATAAGTCCGTTTCCATCGGCATTCGCGGCCCAGTAAGTGTACAGTCGGCGTTTAGTGTGTCGCCTGTTAGCATTACGAGCATTCAGATCACTAAGAGTGTAAGCGGCGAGGGAGACGGGTCCAAGAGAGGTTCTGACACGATGGGCATGAAGCACCGCGTTGACTGCGGTACCTACGTCTTCTTCGGGAGTATGAATCCCCAACTGGCCGTAAGAACCGGATTCAGTGATGCAGACGCCGAAGCCATCAAATCGGTATTACCACGACTGTTTGAGAATGACGCATCGTCTGCTCGGCCTGAAGGGAGTATGGAAGTGCTGAAAGTGATTTGGTGGAAGCACAACTGCGCGAGCGGACAAGCGTCTTCGGCGAAGGTGCACAGGAGCCTGACTGTCAATGATACCGATGATGCGGAGAACCTTCTTGTGTTCGCCACTGGCACCGGGCCTTCAGATAGTATCGACAACTGGCCCAGACCCGAAATCATCGACGGAAAGTGAACGCGAATGCAATGAGGCATATCGGACGCTTGGACGAAGTCCTCATCTCGGCAATTGAGCACTACTCATACTGCCCGCGACAGTGCGCACTGATCCATGTGGAGCGCGTTTTCGATGAAAACGTGTTCACTCTCCGCGGTCAGCAGGCGCACGCACGCGTCAGCGAGGCAACAACCACAATGGAGGGCGACGTTCGAATGGAACGCGCCCTCCCGGTGTGGTCGGAATCCCAGGGGCTCTTCGGCGTCGCCGACCTGGTGGAGTTCCACCCAAACGGCGCCGTGATCCCCGTCGAGTACAAACACGGGCCGCGCCGCCCCAGCCGCCACGTAGACCTCCAGCTCTGCGCCTATGCGGTGTGTCTAGAGGAGATACTCGGGGTATCCGTCGCCAAGGGCGCCGTTTTTTCAATCAAGTCCAAACGCAGGCGGGAGGTGACCTTCACGCAGGACCTGCGGGGGCGTATGAACCAAACGGTGGAGGCGATCAGGGCCGTCTTGGCGCAGGGTTCGATGCCGCCACCGGTCGATGATGCCCGTTGCCCCACATGTTCGCTCGTGGAAGCATGCATCCCCGCCGCGCTCGTTGCCGCCGCGAAACCACGAGATGTCTTCAGCATTCCCAAAGAGGAGGCGCACGATGCCGCGTGAGCTGCTCAACACACTGTTCGTCACCCAACCGGATTGCTTCGTTCGGCTGGAAGGTGAAACCCTGCAAGTCGAGCGCGAGGGAAAGAAGGTGTTGCAGGTCCCCGCCCTTCACCTCGGCGCCGTCGTCCTCTTCGGTCATGCTCAGATGTCGTCGCAGGCGATGGCCAAATGCGTATCTGAGGGGCGCGAGGTCACCTTCCTTGACTATTCCGGCCGGTTCCGTTGCCGCGTAGTGGGCCCGGAAAGCGGTAATGTGCTGCTGAGAGCGGCGCAGTATGACGCCTACCGGTCCGAAGAAAAGAGCGTTGCGATTGCCGCCGCCATCGTTGCCGCCAAGATACGCAATGCGCGGCAGACCGTCATGCGCGGGGCCAGAGACACCAATATCGAGGATATCGCGAACGCGCTGCGAGGAGCGGCGGCAGAGATGGCAGGCGTGGTGCCGCTCCTGAGAGACTGTCGGACAGTGGACGAGGCACGAGGACTCGAAGGACAGGCCGCGTCCGCGTACTTCGGCGTATTCGGCCTCCTCATCAGCGCGCCGGCGGCCCATTTCTCTTTCCAGTTCCGCACCCGCCGCCCACCGCGCGACAGGGTGAATGCGTTGCTCTCGTTCCTTTACGCGCTTCTCACATCCGATTGCGTGGCAGCGGCCTCCGGCGTGGGCCTGGATTCGCAGTTCGGATATCTCCATGCCCTTCGGCCCGGGCGTCCGGCACTGGCCCTCGACCTGATGGAGGAGTTCCGGAGCTGCATTGTTGATCGGCTCGCGCTTAACCTCATCAACCGCCGCCAATTGAAGGCGGAACATTTCAACGTTCGGGAGGACGCAGGTGGCAGCGTGCTCCTGAATGATGCGGGGCGCCGCATCGTGCTGGAAGCCTATCAGAGGCGGAAGCAGGAAAACGTCGGGCACCCGTTCCTGAAAACCACGATGCCGCTGGGATTGGTCCCCCACCTGCAGGCGAGGCTTCTGGCACGCCACCTTCGGGGCGACCTGGCGGCATATCCCCCTTATCTGAGCACATAAAGGCACACGATGGACATCCTGATCTCGTATGACGTCAACTCGCTCACAAAGGAGGGTCGGAGCCGGTTGCGACGCGTTGCCAAGGCGTGCAAGAACTTCGGGCAACGGGTTCAATTTTCGGTCTTCGAGTGCAGTGTGACGGATACCCAAATGGAGAAGCTGCGTCAAAAAGCGCTGAGCATCATGGACGAGAAGGAAGACAACCTTCGGATCTACTACCTCAAGGGCCCCCGCAAGGATTACCTGGAAGCGCACGGTCGGGACATGTACATCGACTTCCACGATCCGCTGGTGGTATAGCGCGAAACGGAAGTGATTCAAGCATGAGCGCGGCATTCGCGGCGGAGCCGACGCTCAACAGAGGAGGTTTGTCGATGGAGACGTGGGAAGTCGGGTTGGCCAGCCCAGATTTCCACGCGTAAAATGGCCGTTGCACCCGGCGGAAACGCCGGGTGAGGATTGAAACATTCTTTTCATTACATTATTTCCAATTCCTTCATGTTGCACCCGGCGGAAACGCCGGGTGAGGATTGAAACAGCGCCTGCGGGATGCCATCCTGAAGCACACCGGGAGTTGCACCCGGCGGAAACGCCGGGTGAGGATTGAAACAAGACGTGCTTTGATTACGGTCAAGACCCGCACAGGTTGCACCCGGCGGAAACGCCGGGTGAGGATTGAAACTTCCGTGCCACGATTATCCGTGTACGTCCCTGCCGGTTGCACCCGGCGGAAACGCCGGGTGAGGATTGAAACCATATCACCTCCCATCCTCAGCCGTCCTAAAGATGGTTGCACCCGGCGGAAACGCCGGGTGAGGATTGAAACCCCGCCGGCCACCACCGACCGCCTGAAACGTCTTGTGTTGCACCCGGCGGAAACGCCGGGTGAGGATTGAAACTTGACCACCCGCAAGTGGATCACAATGCCATACAGTTGCACCCGGCGGAAACGCCGGGTGAGGATTGAAACAAGAAAATGGTTCGTGCCCTTGAGGCGGCCATGGTGTTGCACCCGGCGGAAACGCCGGGTGAGGATTGAAACAAGACGACTCAAACGTCTTGTGGACCGGTGGACGGTTGCACCCGGCGGAAACGCCGGGTGAGGATTGAAACTAACCGGACAATATCCTCGATCATCGCTCCTCGAGGGTTGCACCCGGCGGAAACGCCGGGTGAGGATTGAAACCCACCAAGGCGGTAGACACGTTTTTCGATCGACACGTTGCACCCGGCGGAAACGCCGGGTGAGGATTGAAACGAGCCAGAAAGCGCCGATCTGTGCGAAATCCCAAGTTGCACCCGGCGGAAACGCCGGGTGAGGATTGAAACTACATCGAGCAGGACGGCTGGAGATGCAAGGTGATGTTGCACCCGGCGGAAACGCCGGGTGAGGATTGAAACATACGCATTGACCACCCCAGTCGAATAGGTGTGCGTTGCACCCGGCGGAAACGCCGGGTGAGGATTGAAACTTCCAGAGCCGAAACGACCTGTAAATCCCCAAACCACGTTGCACCCGGCGGAAACGCCGGGTGAGGATTGAAACACCCATCTCCAGATCCGGAACCGATCGAAACGCATGTTGCACCCGGCGGAAACGCCGGGTGAGGATTGAAACGCTCGATCCAATCAGATGATCGGCGCGGGATATAGCGTTGCACCCGGCGGAAACGCCGGGTGAGGATTGAAACATCACGCTGTTCGCGTGCTCGACCAGGTCCTTGCGTTGCACCCGGCGGAAACGCCGGGTGAGGATTGAAACAGGATGCTCGATGCGGCCGCGCCGAAGACGGCCGTGTTGCACCCGGCGGAAACGCCGGGTGAGGATTGAAACGGGATTCGGTCCAGGGCCATCAACACGGCCCGTGCAGGTTGCACCCGGCGGAAACGCCGGGTGAGGATTGAAACGCTGAACGGCAAGCGAAAAAACCCAGCGATTTACCAGTTGCACCCGGCGGAAACGCCGGGTGAGGATTGAAACGTCTTCGTCGTCCATCAGTCCGGTCAGGTCCACAAGTTGCACCCGGCGGAAACGCCGGGTGAGGATTGAAACCCGGCGTGGACGGATTCGCGCGGAGGGTACAACCAGGTTGCACCCGGCGGAAACGCCGGGTGAGGATTGAAACGTCGTTTAGGCTGTAAATCGACGTGTCCCCAGCGGTTGCACCCGGCGGAAACGCCGGGTGAGGATTGAAACCGTTTACCGACTTTATGAGGGACGGCGTTGTTGTGGTTGCACCCGGCGGAAACGCCGGGTGAGGATTGAAACATCAGCGACTGAGGCTAGCCGCTTTACATCGTCACGTTGCACCCGGCGGAAACGCCGGGTGAGGATTGAAACCTGTTCGGACTCGTCCCGTCGTCCAGGCTTCGCTGTGTTGCACCCGGCGGAAACGCCGGGTGAGGATTGAAACTCGTGTGGTCTCTCCTGCGGGGCGGTGGACGCATCGTTGCACCCGGCGGAAACGCCGGGTGAGGATTGAAACATCGTGAGCACTTGGATTAGCAGCTCGCCCCCGCTCCGTTGCACCCGGCGGAAACGCCGGGTGAGGATTGAAACGCTGTCCGTCGGCCACGGTGCCGGCGCGCTATCGTCGGTTGCACCCGGCGGAAACGCCGGGTGAGGATTGAAACGTCCCGCTGCGCCTGTGGCCGCTCTTGGGCAGGAGCCGTTGCACCCGGCGGAAACGCCGGGTGAGGATTGAAACCCGGAATCCAAGTCGAACATCTTAAACGTAGCGTGCGTTGCACCCGGCGGAAACGCCGGGTGAGGATTGAAACACAGAACAGCGATGGACACGCTCCGGCAATCCGGGTTGCACCCGGCGGAAACGCCGGGTGAGGATTGAAACATAGTCTCAATGATTGGATTCGTACGAGGTAGGGGTTGCACCCGGCGGAAACGCCGGGTGAGGATTGAAACCTAAGGCTCGATGATTGGCTCCCGGTGGCATCATTGTTGCACCCGGCGGAAACGCCGGGTGAGGATTGAAACGCTTTGATCGCGGCATAGATGTTGGGGGTCGCCGGCGTTGCACCCGGCGGAAACGCCGGGTGAGGATTGAAACTCCTATACCGTTGCCGGGTATACCGATACGGCCGTTGCACCCGGCGGAAACGCCGGGTGAGGATTGAAACCACTGGAAAGCGCAACCGGCGGTAAGCCATCCATG
This sequence comes from Armatimonadota bacterium, assembly GCA_036504095.1. NCBI lineage: Bacteria > Bacillati > Armatimonadota > Armatimonadota bacterium. The sequence goes on from DASXVS010000010.1 coordinate 27,845, forward strand.
TGTTGCACCCGGCGGAAACGCCGGGTGAGGATTGAAACACCGTCTCCGCAGCCGGGGCTGGCGCGTTTGCGTCGTTGCACCCGGCGGAAACGCCGGGTGAGGATTGTAACTTTCGCAGGGTCCGTCCAAGATACGGGGCAAACGAGTTGCACCCGGCGGAAACGCCGGGTGAGGATTGAAACCCGCCGGACAACGCGCGGGCGTTCGCCGCGGCCCTCGTTGCACCCGGCGGAAACGCCGGGTGAGGATTGAAACTAGCACAACGGTGGGTTTTACGCAACGGCGAGCGGCGTTGCACCCGGCGGAAACGCCGGGTGAGGATTGAAACTTCTGCGTCGTTGGGTGTCGCGTGCGTGGTATGAGGGTTGCACCCGGCGGAAACGCCGGGTGAGGATTGAAACGGGATCGCTTTGTTTTTGCTCTTTTTGGCCGCGTATGTTGCACCCGGCGGAAACGCCGGGTGAGGATTGAAACGTCTGCTTGTGGGGTTGTTCAAGTGGCTTGCCGACGCGTTGCACCCGGCGGAAACGCCGGGTGAGGATTGAAACGGCTTCATCAGTTATCTAAAAGGGCGGGTGACTGTATGTTGCACCCGGCGGAAACGCCGGGTGAGGATTGAAACAAACGTTCGAGGATGGCGGGAATCGTGTGCTCCTCGCGTTGCACCCGGCGGAAACGCCGGGTGAGGATTGAAACTGGAGATGGAGGCGCACATACTGCGTATCGTAGCGTTGCACCCGGCGGAAACGCCGGGTGAGGATTGAAACATAGAGGATGGCGGCGGGGTGTTCCGCCGGGTTGGTTGCACCCGGCGGAAACGCCGGGTGAGGATTGAAACGGCCGTCGCTTGCACGTCGAACGATTCATAGTTACGTTGCACCCGGCGGAAACGCCGGGTGAGGATTGAAACAACATGGCGACGGTAACGCCTCCGGCGGCGTAGGCGGTTGCACCCGGCGGAAACGCCGGGTGAGGATTGAAACAAACTCTTCCGGCGACCGCGCAAACAACGCACAGGTTGCACCCGGCGGAAACGCCGGGTGAGGATTGAAACAAGCTCGGTGGAGATGAACGGGTGCGCGGCCCTTGCGTTGCACCCGGCGGAAACGCCGGGTGAGGATTGAAACGGCTTTGAATGAGTGCAACCCCCCTTCCCGCCTGTAGTTGCACCCGGCGGAAACGCCGGGTGAGGATTGAAACGATTACGTGTATGAATCCCTACTCAAATACCCCGATGTTGCACCCGGCGGAAACGCCGGGTGAGGATTGAAACAAGTACCGTGACGTCTTAGCGAAACTGTACCCGGGTTGCACCCGGCGGAAACGCCGGGTGAGGATTGAAACATACCAGACGGGTTCGTCGCTTACGGGCATGAATGTTGCTTCCGATGTAAACCCCTTGCGCGCTTGCTGCATCGGGCCCTCGAGTCCGGTGAGGACTGAAACGCGTTGCTGTAACTGCCTGGTCACACCCACCGTCCGAGACCTGCGGAACAGAAGCGATTTGAGCACGTAATATTATGTGTACTTTTCAACGTTTGACGCCCGTGAGCGTGATGCCCTGAACGAAGTACCTTTGTGCGGCGAAGAAGAGGACCAGCACGGGGATGAGGCTCATCATGCTGCCGGCCATCAGAAGGTTAGTCTTGGTGCTGTAGTAGCTGCTGAAGCTGGCCAGTAGCAATTGCAGCGTGAACTTGCTGGGATCGTTCAGGTAGATCAGCGGCCCCATGAAGTCGTTCCAGCCACCCATGAAACCGAAAATGCCCAGTGTGGCCAACACGGGCTTGCACAACGGCATCATCAGTTTCCACCAGGTCTGAAATGGGTTGCACCCGTCGATCCGGCTGGCGTCTTCCAATTCATCGGGGATCGTCTTCATGTGCTGGCGCATCAAAAAGATGCCCCACGCGCCGCCGAACAGGGCCGGGACGATGAGCGGGCGGAACGTATTGATCCAGCCCGCCTGCCGGAACAGGATGAACGTCGGCAGCATCGTGACCACGCCGGGGATCATCATCGTGCCGAGGATCGCATAGAACAAGGCGTCGCGCCCGGGAAAGCGCAGTTTGGCGAAAGCATAGGCGGACAGGCTCGTCGTGAACAACCCGCCGATAAGGCCGATGAGCGTGATCAGCAGCGTATTCCGAACGCCCTGAAAGAACGGCACCGTGTCCACGACCTCCTTGTAGTTCTCCCACGCGGGCGCGATCCTGGTCTCTTTCACCACCGCCGATGCCGGCACATCCACGGCCTCTGCGCGGCCCCTTATCCGAACCTGGGACCGGCCGTTCTCGTTTTCCACAACGACTGTGTCCACCATCGTCTTGACCCCGTCCAGCACGACATACGTGAAAGTCTGGCGCGGGAGCCATTCCGGCAGAGGCGTGAAGATGTTGCCCTCGGTCTTGAGGGAAGTCGAGAGCATCCACACGAACGGCGCGACCATCAGCACCGTGCCTGCAAGCAGGAGGCAGTGAGTGATGACGTTCCACATTCGCGTGAACCGCTTTTGTGACTGGAATGAACTAGCCATGTTCAGGATTCAGGATTCAGGGTTCGGGATTCAGGATTCTGCCATTCATCGCTCATCGTTCATCATTCATCGTTTGCCGCTACACCGTCTCATAGAAGACCCAGCGGTTCGCGACGCGGAACTGAACGATCGTCACGCCGATGATGATGATGCCAAGGACCCACGCAAGGGCGCTGGCGTAGCCCATGCGGTAATACGTGAACGCCTGCTGCCACAGGTAGAACATATAGCTTGTGCTCGCGTGCTCCGGGCCACCCTGCGTCATGATGTAGATCTGCCCGAAATACTGGAATGCGCCGATGGCGCCCATCACACTGATGAAGAACGTGGTCGGCGTCAGCATCGGCCACGTAACGTAGAGAAACTGCTGCCACGGCTTCGCGCCGTCAATCGACGCGGCCTCGTAAAGGCTCTGCGGGACCCCTTGAAGGCCCGCGAGAAACAGGATGAGGTTCGGCCCCAACCCGCCCCATACCCCCATCAATATGAGCGCCGGCTTCACCCAGAGTGGGTCCTGAAGCCATTCAGGGCCCTTAACGCCCAGCTTCAGGAGCTCCATGTTCAGCAGGCCCTTCTCGGGGTTGAATATCCACTGCCACAGCAGCGCGATTGCGACCATCGAACTCACCGCGGGCAGGTAATAGATGGCGCGGTACCAGTTGATTCCACGGATCTTCCGGTTGAGCGCCAGCGCCAGCAGAAGCGACAGCGCCATGCCAATCGGCACGCCGATGAAGAAGACCAGCGTATTGACGAAGCTCTTCGCGACGATCTCGTCCGCGCCGATGCGGGCGAAGTTGCTCACGCCGGCAAAGCGGGGTGGACGGAACATGTCCCACTTGGCGAACGCCAGGGCCAGCGACATGAGGATGGGGATAAACCCGAAGATGAGGAACCCCAGCAGGGGCGGGGTGACGAACAGATAGCCCCACAGCGCCTCGCGGCGGGCCATGGCGCCACGCTTCACCGACCGCCGGCTCACTGGTCCATCTGCCACGAGTTGTCCAGTCCTTTCTGAACGTACGGCTTCATGAGCTTCAGGCCTTTGGCCGCGCTCAGCCGGCCGTCCCAGACCGGCGTCATCCGCTGTCCGAACTCGTCCAGCCACTCCGTTGTCGGCGCCAGCGTGGCGATGCCTGGGCGCTGGTTGATCGCTCCCTGGATGAAGACTTCGGCATGCCGCGGCCGCTTGTCACGCTGAAGGAAGACATCCGTATACGCCAGCGCTCGCTGATTCGGTATCTGAAATCCCTGCAGCGATTGTACCGCCTGCCCGCGGGGTCCGGCCAGAAACTCCACGAACCGCCACGCAGCGGCCTTGTTCGGGCAATCGCGCGCGATGCCAAGGCCCACGGAGCCGGACCAGCCGGCAGGCTTTCGCGTCCTGGGATTGACCGGGATCGGGGCCACATCCCAGTCGAAATTCAGCGTGCGGTAATGTGGCACGGCCCAGCGACCCGTGATGATGCATGCCAGTTTCCCGGTGTCGAACATCGGCCCCGGGTCGAACGATCGGCTTTCCCGGGGCGTGGGGGCGCAATGGTACTTCAGCGCGAGGTCCGCCACCCACTGCATGCCTTCCACGGTTCGCGGATCGTCGGCCATCATGAAGCGCCGCCCGTCTTTGCTTATGACTTCGCCGCCAAGCGACCAGACTGCCGATTCCCAAGTGAAAGCCGCGATGCCGAACTGGTCCATGACGCGCGGGTACTTCCGGTTCGGTACGGTGAGGCGTTTCCACACGGTCACCGCCTCGTCCCACGTATATGGCTTCGTTGCGGAGGGGAACGGTATGCCCCCGCGGCGGAAGAGGTCTTTGTTGTAGTACATCGCGAACGGCCCAATGTCCTTCGGAAGCGCATACAGGGTCCCACGCCCAAGCATTCTCTCTGCGGGGTCGTACCGATACCGGGAAAGCGCGCTGGGCCAGAACTCTGGGAGTTTGATCACAGCGCTCTTCGCAATGAAATCGGTGAGGGGGCACATCGCATCCTTCACAACGAACGCAGGGAAATCTCCGTCAGGAATGTAGAACACGTCCGGCGGGGTCCCGCCCGCCATCATGATCTGCAGCTTCTGCATGTAGTTCTGCGGGACCTGGATGTAGCGTACGTGGATGTCGGGGTTTTCACGCTCAAATTCGTCGACCAGTGTGCGGAAGACGGCCTTCTCTTCCGGGCCGCCCCAGCCGGTGAAGATGATCTCGCCAGGCTTGCGATCCCAGCCTCCGGCGACCCGGCGCCCGCCTCCGAGGAGCAGCGCTACGGCTGCCGCGGCGGTAAGGCCGAGGACGATCAGAAACGCCGGGAAGAGATAGCGGTTCGGATCCTTCATGGTACGAACGCGTGACGCGAACTGGACAGGCGAAAGGTACGACAGTATTCTACACGCCCCATCAGAATAGTCAAGAGCGAATGCACCGCGGCCCGGCGGACCGGATGTGCCGGCGAGAGACACCCGAATCCCTGCCAATCAGCCCTTGACGCCGCTGACGACGATGCCTTGGATGAACTGCTTCTGAGCGACGAAGAACAGGATCAGCACGGGCATCAGCACCACCAGAGTAGCGGCCATCATCAGGTGCGGCGTATCCGTTCCGTACTGGCCCTTGAAGAGGTTCAGACCAAGCGCCAGCGTGAACTTGTCGGTGTCGTTCACATAGATGAGCGGGCCCATGAAATCGTTCCAGGCGCCCATGAAGGTGAAGATCGCGATGGTGGCGAGCGCGGGGATGGAAAGCGGGAGAATGATGCGCCACCACGTGCTCAACGGTCCGCAGCCGTCGATGCGGGCCGCCTCTTCCATCTCGAACGGGATGCCCTGGAAGAACTGGCGCAGCAGGAAGATGCTGAACGCGCCGCCGCCGAACCAGGCGGGCACGATGAGCGGCAGGAAAGTATTGATCCAGTGCAGCTCCTTGAAGAGGATATACACCGGAATCATGGTCACCTGGCCGGGGATCATCATCGTGGCGAGAAGCAGGATGAACAGCGGCTGGCGGCCCCGGAAGCGGAGGCGCGCGAAGCCGTAGGCGCACAGGGCAGCGCTGAGGGTCGCGCCCAGGACGGTCAGGACCACGATAATGAGCGTGTTCTTCAGGAAGACGATGAAAGGCATGCCGGGCTGAGTGAGAGCGTTCTTGAAGTTCTCCCAGTGCGCTCCGATGCGCTTCACAGGCGTGACATCGCCTGGCGGAACCTTTCTGGTACCCGCAGCCGGTACACCGTCTTTGATGTCGAATACTTCAGTCTTGTTACCTGAAGGTCCAACAATCGCGACGGTGCGCCCGTCGGGCAGCCGACCCATCGGGTAGGAAGTGAGATCCCAGTGAAACATCACCGGCTTGTGCGGGAAAAGGCTGGGAGGGTACTCCGCGGTCTCCTCGACGGGCTTCAGCGCCGTGCCGACCATGAACAGGAACGGCATGATGAACAGAACAACGCCGAGGAGCAGCAGGGCGTACGCGAAGATATTCGCGAGAAAGGCGTTGGCCTTCTCGCCGCGCTTGGTATGTGGGAGGGTCGTCTGCATGAAACTGATGAGTCAGGAAGTGTAAGAGATGATCGTTGAATGTAGCGCCTGGCGGTCCCGGCATTCTTCATTCATAATTCATCGCTCATAATTCGCTGCTTACTCCCTCGATCCTTCGTAGTGGACCCAGCTCTTGCTGCTGCGCATCACCAGCGCGGTCAGCGCGAGTACGATGGCGAACAGCACCCACGCGAGCGCGCTGGCATAGCCCATCTGAAACTGCTGGAACCCCTTCTGGAACAGGTACAACACGTAGAACAGGGTGGCGTTGTTCGGGCCGCCGGACGTCATCACGTACGCCTGGGTGAAGACCTGGAAGCTCCCGATGATGCCCATGATCAGGTTGAAGAAGATAACCGGGCTGAGCATGGGGAGGGTGATCGTCCAGAACTTCCGGAAATTGCCGGCGCCGTCTATGCTGGCCGCCTCGTACAACTGTGTGGGAATCCCCTGCAGGCCGGCCAGGTAAATCAGCATCCCGCCGCCAACACCCCACATGCTCATGATGATGAGCGCGGGGAGCGCGAACGTTTCGCTGCCCAGCCAGTCGATGGGTTTGATGCCCATCGAAGCGAAAATACCCATTTTGTCCAGCGCGAAGTTCAAAATCCCGAAATCCCGGTTGAAGATGCGCCACCAGAGGACCGCCACGCTCACCCCGCCAACCAGCGAAGGCACGTAGTAGATCGTCCGGAATACCGGAATGCCCTTCACCTTCTGGTTCAGCAGGATAGCGATGGCCACACTGAGGACCAGGCCGATGGGCACGCTGAATACGCTGTAGATGGCGGTCACCCTGAGCGCCATCCAGAATTTGGGCTCCTGGGTGAACAAGCGGTGGTAATTATCCAGGCCAACCCACTGTGCGTGATGGATCGGTGTGATGGCGTCCCACTGGCACAGGCTCATCAGCATCGATGTCACGATGGGGAACAGGCTGAAAATCAGCAGGCCGATGATCCACGGCGAGATAAAGAGGTAGCCGATGCGTTCTTCCCAGCGCGCCAGTTTGCCGATGGGGCCACTCCGCTGAAAGAAGACGACGATTCCCGCCACGATCAGGCTGCCCAGCACCGCCAGCACTCCCAGCACCCTGGACCACGGAACCAGCGGAAATGCCTTAAGCGTGCGGTATTTCAGCAGGAAGGCGTTCACCTGCGGCTCGAGATTCGCCAGGGCCTTCGCGGGGGGCACCTTATTCAGCGTGAGCACCTGCTCCCATACCGGGTCCAGAATCTGGTTGTACTCGTCAGGGTTGGCGGTTCGCGGCGCGATCTCGGCGTAAGGGATGGAGTCCAGGAAAGCGTGATCGTTAATCGTGCTGCCGGGTGTGAGAAACGCAGGCCCGTACGCAACGGATTTCAGCGCCGGGATCGCCAGCCCAAGCCGGCTGTTCTGGGCCTGGCCCTCCGGTCCGGTGAGAAATTTCACGAGTTCCCACGCTTCCTTCGGGTGCTTTGATCTCGCGGCGATGCTGTAGGCGACCGTTGCGATGACGCTGAAACGTTCTTTGTCGTGCGGCATGACGGCGCAGTCCCAGCGGAATTTGTTCATCTCTCGGAAGCGCGGCACAAGCCAGCGGCCATAGCCGATGAACATCCCGAGATGGCCGTTGCTGAACTCAGCCTGGGCGTCGCGCCCGGCGGCCGCGGATGTCGTGAGCGCCACGTGGTCTTTGTAGTCCAGATCGTGCAGGAACTGGAGGGCCCGAACGCCATCGGGGCTGTTCAGCGCGAAGCGCTTTCCATCCGGCGTGAACATGCGCGCGCCTGCCTGGCGATACCAGCAGTACTGCATCATCGTTCCGCCGATGTACTGCAGGCCGTATTGATCGATCCGGCCATCGCCGTCAAAATCGTGGGTCAGCTTCTTCGCCGCGTCACGCATATCTTCCCACGTCCACTTGTCCGTGGGGTAGGCTATCTGGTCGCGATCGAAAAGGTCCTTGTTGAAGAAAAGGACCTGCGTCGTGAAATCCTTGGGCAGGCCGTAGAGGTGGCCTTTGTCGCGGAAGCCGTTGATCAGCCTCGGAAAGAAATCGCTCGTGTCGAACTTCGAGGCTTTGATATACGGGTCCAGATTCAGCAGCACCTGCTTCTGCGAGTAAATGGGGAAGTTCTCTACAGACATGTAGAAGACATCCGGGGGGATGTCTCCGGCCAGCATTGTGCGAAGCTTGTCGTCGAACTGGGGCGCGAGGATGTATTTGACGTCAATTTCGGGGTGCTTGTCGTGGAAGGTCTTCAGCAGATCTTTGGTGATCCGCACTTCCGGCGGCGCCCCCCACCCCATATAGGAGATTGTGACGTTCGCCCGCACGGGAGCGATGAGCGCGCAGAGTGTGGCGCCAAGCGCGACAAGTGTCGAAAGAGCTTTGTTGAGCATGTGCGGACGGGTATATGAGGTCTGGTTTCAAAGTGGGGAGACAGCCTTCGCCATCTCCCCACTTCCTGGATCAAGGCTTCAACGCTAGTATATTACGGTTTGATCGCTTTGAGGGCGTCGAGCAACGTGATCGTGCCGCTCGCATCCTTGTCCATTGCGACGAATGTCGGGTCTGTTGCCGGTGTGGGTCCCGCGGCGAGGCCCGCGGCCACCTTCAGGATATCAACGACCGCGGGGCTGCCGTTGGTGTCCGTGCGGATCATCGTGGCAACGTTGCCGGCGCCGGTGTCAATCGCGCGGTTGCCTGGGTTCAGGGTATCGTAGTCCAGCGATTCCGTTGGCAGTCCGGAGTCCGTCACGATAACGTATTTGTACTCAGTGCTGTTCTGGACCATGCTGAGCGGCCCGGTGGTGAACGTGTTCGTCTTGCCGGACACCGCGGTCAGCGGGAATCGGGTTGCGGGGTCCGTATCAAAGTCGAAGAGAACGAGCTGCTTCCCCGCGGCTATGGCCGTGGCCGCCTTGCCGGTGAAATCGATCAGGTTGAACGTGACGGTAACCGGCGCGCCGATGTAATACGTGAAGTCGTTCGGGCCGGCCACGGTGATGACCGGGTGGCGATCCCGCCGATTCAGCGTATCGTAGTCGGTGATCGGAAGGTTCGGGTCCGACTCGTTGACGATGACGAACTTACAGGTGGCGGTACCAACCTGCACCAGATACGGCACGTCGGTCGTCCATTCGTTTGTCTTGCCGGCAACCGGAACCAGCTTCTGCTTGCCGCCGGCGCCCACAAAGAAGGCGATCCACGGCGTCTTGCCCGGTGGCACGAGCCCGCCGTTGTCCACGAGTGTCAGATTTACGGGCATCGGCGCCTGGAAATCCACGGAGTTTGCTGTCGGTGTCACAACCACGCCCCCGAGGCTCTTCGCATTGCTCACCACCAAATGGTAACGGTGGCCATAGACGAGCGCAGCCGTGGTGAGGTTAACCTGCCGGGCGTTTACCCCGTCGATAGCAGCCGCACTTACGGCTACGACGGCGTTGCCGTTATCGGTATCGGTCAACGCGTAGTTGGCGGCCACGTCTCCGCCCGTGCCTACGTTGTCGGAGAATTGAACGTAGACATGCGTGGCGTCGGTGTAGCCTGCCTTCGAGACGTCAAAAGGCGTGGTGGCGTTCACGATGGTGTATGGCACCTGCTGCGTCGCGATTCCAAGGCCGTAGTTGGGGTCGCCTGTTCCTGCCGTGGGCTGGGAACGAATACCCGCCTCGTATGGGGACGAGTCGATGGCGGCGCGCGGGTGGTTGTTGTTCAGATCCCGGATGCTGATGTAGAACTGCAGGTAGATCGTATCGCCGACCGCGGGCGCGGTGAGGTTGCCACTCACAGTGAAATCCGCAAATGGTATCCGCATCTCGATGCCACCGGTATTGCCGGTCCCGTCGCCGTTAGCGTAAGCGATTTCGGCTCCGGTGCTGCCCACGGAGTGGAACTTGGTGGCCCCGGCCGGTACTTTTCCTGCCGCGTCAGAGCCAAAGTAGTCTCCGCCGGGGAACTGCCAGCCATTCAACGCCGCGTTTGGCGTATTCAGGTAGCCCCAACCGTTCACGCCATCTGTGAATGCGGCGGACGACTTCACGTTGGCCTTGATGACTGCGTTCGGGTTCTTCGGGTAGTTATAGGTCACCGGGATGCCATACGGGTCACCGGTTGTTGTTGCCACCGCGATTGCATCGTTGGCCCCACCAAGATGGATCGGAATCGACCAGTCGCCGTGCATCGTCTGCAGGCTGTAGTATGGCAGGCGAACGAAGATATAGAGGGCGTTGCCGCTGTTCGTGACGTACACGTTGGTTACATCGGACGGTTTGGCAAGCAGGGTGTCCGCCGGATCGTTGATCCCGCGTGCCGCATCGACGGTAAGGTTGTCCTTGGGTGATGATGCCACGGGGGCGCCGTACTCAGCGTCAAGTGTTCCGTCCACCACCGGGGTCGCATGGGCCGCAACGGTCAGCGCTAAACCGGCGGCGCCAAGCGCGACGGCAAGTGCAAACGATCGGATAGTAAGCAAAGGTTTCTTCACGGGGTATCCTCCATTCGTGTCAAGACGGTAGAGATATTCCAGGGACGGGAAAGGGAATCACTGAAGGTTGTAGGCGAATGTCATCTTGTTATAGTCCCACGTGCTGAACCAGCCGACGTGGGAATCGACGAACAGGATGACGTTGCCGCCGTTGTGCCGGCCGGGGAAGTAGAGCTTACCGATCTGGGCGCCGTTAATCTCCCGGTACTTGTTGATCGGCATCGCCAGGCTGCCGTAGTTCTTGTAGCCGAACCCGCCGGTGGGCGTCCCGAAAACCTGGCCGTCGTCCTGGTTCGCGGTGCCGTATTCGGTAGTCAGGTCCGACTCGCCGTATTTGTTGACGGCATTGTCAAGGGTTTGCCCGGCGGGCGGCATGGAGAGGGGGTAGCCGTTGTGGTTGCCGGTGCCCGGCGCTTCGGCAAGTTGGATCATCTTGGCCGGGCTCTTAACTGCGGAGATGGTCCTCGCCGCGTACCCCACTTTGGGATCCTGCGGAACAGAACACGCGGCGTTCATTGTGTAAGACACGTTGCTCTTCGGATCAGAGGGGCAGCGATAGACATCGAAGCTCTTGATGCCGGGGTAGACGTTTTCGCTCCACCCGAGCCTGTCGCCCCATTTCTGTGTGCCTCCCTGAAGAGGGAAGTGCTCATCATTGTCGGTATAGTACGCCTGGAACGCAATACCGAACTGCTTCATATTGCTGATGCAGGTGGTCTTCTTCGCGCTTTCGCGCGCTTTGGCGAAAACAGGGAACAGGATGGCCGCCAGGATCGCAATTATCGCGATGACCACCAGCAGTTCGATGAGTGTAAACGCCCAGTTATGTGATTTGTTTGTCCTCATGGGACTTCCTCCAGCGAGCCTGCGTCGTGCAGATCCCGCATTTGTTATGCTCGTGAATACGTATTTACAGCGATTCACCGTTTTCCCTGCGCCCCCGACTAACGGAGTGGCCGCCGGGTAAGCGGGTCACCGCATTGGCGTTAGCACCGCGGCACTCCACGGCGCGAGCTTGAGACTCAGATGCTCGTTGGTGACGGACACGTCACCGCCATTCCAGACGTCCTTCCACTTTGCGGATGCGGACAGTTTAGTGACGGGAACGGAAACGATTTGTTCCATATCCGACGCGTTGAACGCTGTGATGAGCGAACCCGCGTCACGTGGCGTGCCCCGCAGAAAGGCAGCGAATCTGCCGCCCTCGGGGGCCACAAGAGTATCGGTATCGGAGGATCGAAGCGCGGGGCTGGCACGCCGAAGAGCGATGGCGCGCTTGAACGTTTCGCGCAGGCTCGAATTCCACTTTTTATCATCCCAGACCATCGGCGCCCGATTCCACGGATCGCCACCGCCGGCCATCCCGTTCTCGTCACCGTAATAAACGGCGGGAGCCCCCGGCGAAGTCATTTGAAACACCGTGGCAAGCGCCGCCTTGCGCTCATCGCCGCCGCACTCGTTCATCAGGCGCGGCACATCGTGGCTGCCAAGCAGGTTGTACATCACGACCGTTGACTGCGGCGGGTATTGGATGTTGAGCGTGTTCAGCGCGGCCACGAATAGGGCGGCGTCCGACCGTCCGCGGGCGAAGAAATCCAGCACGGCGCCGCGAAAGCGATAGTTCATCACGCTGTCGAACTGATCACCCTGCAGCCATGGCGTGGCGTTATCCCATATCTCGCCAACGATGAGGGAGTCCTTCTTTGTTCCCTTCACCGCCGAGCGGAATTTCACCCAGAAGTCATGCGGCACTTCGTTCGCAACATCAAGGCGCCAGCCGTCGATGCGGCAGCGCTCAATCCAGTACGTGGCGACTTTGAGAATGTACGCGGCGCAATCCGGGTTGTCCGGGTTCAGCCGCGGCATCCATTTGAGGCCGGCCCATCCTTCATAAGGGATGTCGCGCTCCCCCCGGCCCTGATAATGCGTGAGGGGATCCAGGACCGGGAAAGAGGTTATGCGGTACCACTTCGCGTATTTGCTCTTCTCCTGGTTCTTGAGGATGTCCTGGAACATCGGGTTGTAGACACTGGTGTGGTTGAATACGCCGTCCAGCATCACGCGCATACCGAGTTTGTGGGCCTTGTCGCACAGCGCCTTGAGAGTCGCCTCGTCGCCGAAGTCGGGGTCCACCTTCAGGTAATCCGTGGTAGCGTACTTGTGACTGTCCGGGCCGAGGAAGATGGGATTCAGGTAGATACCGTTCGCCCCCAGCGCCTTGATATACGGCAGTTTGTCGATGATTCCCTTGAGGTCCCCGCCCCAATAGTGACTGTTGGGATTATCGGACACGGTCGCAAGCGGCGCCTCCCAGTTCGGCACACCGACGGGCGGCTTGCGGTCGTTCGACTTGTCGCCGTTGAAGAAGCGCTCCGGGAAGACCTGGTACCAGACCGTGTCTTTCGCCCAGGCCGGCGTCTCGAATAATGATAATGAGTCCATGTTCACTTCAAACGGCCTGTAGCCTCCGCCGTCGGGACGAGGGTCCGCGACGAGGCCGTCGGCGCCGAAGGTCCATCGGGATTGTCCGTCCCGAAGGATGAAGGCGTAATCCATTTGCCCTCGAACCGGCGCCGTGACGGCCCACGCTTCGGTCGTTCCGTCGAATCCAATTCGTTTCAGTGGCGTTTCCACCGCGTAATCGAACTCGGTGCTTCCAGCCGGATGTTTTGGTCCAAGGTACATACTCACCGAGTCAACATCTTCGGCTCCTGTGTGAACCGTAAACCGGGCGTGGGTCCTGTTCACCTTAAGCAGGTCCATGCCCTGATGCTTCACCGCAAAGGCCACGATCTTGCCGTCTCCGCGCTTGTGCTCCGGCATCGAGCCGTCCGGTGCGATCCACAGGGCGCTGTTGCCGTCCGGAGGGACCGGGGTGCCCGCATTCGGATCGGACATCCACTTGCCGTCCACCACGAACTTGTACTGGTATGAGCCGGGCTCAAGGTCCAGCTTCGCCGTCCACAGTCCATTGTCGCCCTTCGCCATGGCGAGGGCGCTGGAACTCCAACTGTTGAACGTACCGGCAACGTACACACGAACGGCGTCCGGCGCCTTGTAGGTAAGCGTGACGGGCACGGCGTGAGCGGACGCGGCGAGCAGTATGCACGCGGCGAGCCGCGCCCCTACCGCGATGCAAGAGCCCATGCCGGGATACGTCACGAGGAGGCCCTCGCGACGAGTTCACATGGCACGAGCAACTGGCACGGTGGGGTGTCCTTCTTCTCGATGCGCTGAATCAACAGGTCGGCCGCCTTGGCGCCGATCTCATTGACGTTCACGCTCACGGACGAGAGCGGCGGGTCCGTATGCGGGCAGAAGAGCGAATCGTTGAACCCGACAAGGGCCACATCGTCCGGAACGCGCAGCCCGCGCTCCTTGATGCTGACCAGTGCGCCGAGCCCAATGAGGTCGTCGATGGCCAGTATCGCGTCCGGCTGTTGGTCGAGCAGCCGGTGCGCGGCGGATCGCCCGCCCTGCTCCCCAAAATCCGCCTCCACGACCAGATCGCGGTCATAGCGGATGCCGGCGTCCTCGAGTCCCTGGCGATAGCCGATAAGCCGGTCCTGGGAAACGGTCAGGTCATGCGGACCGCTGACGTATCCGATGCGCTTTCGGCCCCTCTCCAGCAGGTGACGGACCACCATGGCCGCTCCGCCGATATTGTCATTGTTCACGCTGAACAGGTCCGGACTGCCGTCGTAGCGCCCGATGAGGACGAACGGGAAACGGTGGTCTCGTAGGCGCTCTATCCGTTCGTCGTGTTCAAGGCTCTCGAGGATGATCAGCCCGTCCACGCGGTTGCTTGCGAAAAGCGAATCGTAAAACAGGCGCTCGCCATCGGCGGAGCGCGACGCAGAGATCGACAGGTAGTACCCCTGATGCGCGGCGCGATCCATCACGGCGGTGATCAATTCGGCGTAGAAGGGATCCTTTGCGAAATCCTGGCGGGTGCGGCGGACAGCGAGTCCGATGGTATCGGAACGCTGGCGGCGAAGGCTCCTCGCCTGGGCGTGCGGCTGGTACCCATTGCGCTTCACGATGTCCATAATCCGGTCCCGCGCGGCGGGATCGACACCGGCGTCCCCGCCGAGTACGCGTGACACCGTCGGTTGCGATACGCTGGCGAGTTCGGCTATCTTTTTCTGTGTGAGTGGTTTCATGATTCCTGTGTGGAATACGTATTCGAATACGTATTCACAATGATAGTATACAGCAAGGCGAAATGTTTTCCTACATGGAATTTCTAACGCTCACCGGTAGGTCGGGCCTCTGTGCCCGACGCCTCTATGGCGGGCACGGCCCGTACGGACCGCCTGTAGGGGTGGAGACTGACCTGCCGGCTCAGATCCCCAACCGGCCCCAGATTGCGTCCACTTTGGCCTTCACGCCGGGATCCATCTCTATCTCCGGCGGCCATTCCCGGGTGAAGCCTTCCGACGCCCATTTGGCCGTCGCATCGATTCCCACGTGCCCACCGTAACAGGCGTACACCGACGCGTGGTCCAACTGGTCCACCGGCCCCATCGCGATTTCCAGATCACGGCTTGGGTCGATATTGCCGGTCGCCTTCCAGAGGACTTCGGTCGGGTTCTGAACGTCCACATCCGCGTCCACCACGATGATGATCTTGGTAAACATCATCTGGCCGAGACCCCAGAGCGCGTGCATCACCTTGCGCGCGTGACCGGGGTACCGCTTTCGGATACTCACGATGGCGAGGTTGTGGAATGCCGCCGCTACCGGCAGGTTCATATCCACGATCTCCGGCACCTGTGTCTTCAGCAGCGGGAGGAAGAGACGCTCCGTGGCCTTGCCAAGCCAGGCGTCCTCCATCGGCGGCGGGCCGACGATGGTCGCGGGATACACGGGGTCCTTCCGATGCGTGATGGCCGTCACGTGGAACACCGGGAACGGTTCGGCCGGCGTGTAGAAACCGGTGTGATCGCCGAACGGCCCCTCGATCCGCCTCTCCGCCGGGTCCACATACCCCTCGATCACGAAATCCACGTCGCGCGGCACCGAGACGTCGATCGTCTTGCACTTCACCATTTCGACCGCCTGCTTCCGCAGGAAGCCGGCGAAGAGCATCTCGTCGATTTCCTTCGGAAGCGGCGCGGTCGCGCTGTAGGTGTAGGCGGGATCGCCGCCGAGGCAGACCGCCACCTGGATGGGCTTCGCTCCGGAATCGACCATATGCTCCATGCCAACCTTGTGCAGCTGCCAGTGCATCCCGGTCGTCACGTCGTCGAAAACCTGCATCCGGTACATCCCCACGTTGCGCTTGCCGGTGTTGGGATCGTGCGTGAACACGAGCGGCAGCGTGATAAACGGACCGCCATCAAGCGGCCAGCACGTCAGCACAGGCAGCGCGGAGAGGCGCGGCGGTTCCATCACCACTTCCTGGCACGGCGCCGTGCCCTTTCCCTGCTTCGTGAGGTATTTCGCCAGTCGCGCATATTTGAGGCCCATCGCGATCTTGGCGCCCAGTCCCTGCGGGATGTCCGGCTTCGTGAGGTCTGCGATCTCTGCGGCCAGGTCATCCAGCCGTTCCGCGCCCAGCGCCATCGCCATGCGCCGTTCCGAGCCGAACGCGTTGATCAGCAGCGGGAAATCGTAACCCTTCGGCTTCTCGAAGAGCAGCGCCGGCCCGCCGGCCTTCATCACGCGGTCGGCGATTTCGGTGATCTCAAGGTTCGGATCGGCCGGGTAGGCAATCCGCCGCAGTTCGCCCGCATCTTCCAGGCGCTGAATGAACTCGGTCAGTGAATTGTACATGGTGGGGTTCCAGGTGTATTGGGTATCCGGTGACGGGTGCCGGATTACCGGTTTCCCTCATTGGGTTTCCCTCATATGATAGCCTTCAGGTTGCAAGAAGCCCGACTCCCATCACCTGACACCCGACACCCGTCACCCATAGCCTGCCCCGCCGCCTGCGACATGCCTCCCGTCTCCTGCCTCCGGTTCCCCAATCCTGCTAGAATAAGTTCGTTATGCTTTCATCCGAACCAACCACAATCACGCTTCGCCGCCTCACGGCGGGCATCCTGTATCAACCCGTTGCCATCGACCGCCAGTCGCTGGCCAATTTCTACGCCCAGGCATCCACCGTCTTCGAATTCACAACGTTCAACCTCCTCCCGGATGGCGGTAGGATGTCGCTGGGAGCCGCAGGCCAGGAAGATGACCTCATCATCCAGCCGACCCGCACACAGGTCAATATGAATCTCGGGGCGCCCTGGGAGGCCGTCGTTCAGCGCGCCATGGGCCAGTTCGATGCCGTCCGCCAGTTCCTCCGCCTTAGCCAGTACGTGGCTTTTGGCGTGAAGATCGTGGGCAGCTTCGCGCTTGGCGAGCCATCCGCCTCGTTCCTGGAGCACCGCCTCATCCGCTCGGATGCGCCGCTGGACCGCCTCGGCCTGGGCCGCGTGGGCACAGGCTTCCGCGTGAACTTCCGCCGCGACGAGAATATCTGGGACGTGCGGATGGAGCCGCTGTTCCAGGATTTGAGCCAGATATACGTGGAAGTGGACGCCCAGAAGACCCAGGCATTCACCGACCTCCGCGACGCCCAGTCCTGGCTGGAAGGCGTGGAGCGCTACATTAACCGCGAGCTCCTGGATTTCCTGCGAAACCTCCCATCGTAAGGGCTGGGGGGCAAGGGCTGAGGGCTGCGAAGGACCCGACCCGCCTCAGCCCTCAGCCCTGATCCCTCAGCCCTATGACTTACCTGTTTGACCTCGATGGCACGCTTCTGGACAGCACGGAACTCCTGCTGGAAGGATACAAGCACACCGCCCGCATGCACCTCGGCCGCGAAACGCCGGACGAGGAATGGCTGGAGCATTTCGGCAAGCCCCTGCGCGACCAGATGGCGCTCTTCGACGAAGATCAGGCCGATGAGATGGTGTGCACATACCGCGCGTTTTACGACGTCCACCACGACGACCTGATCCGCATTTACGAAGGCATCCCAGACATTTTGAAAACGCTGCACGAGCAGGGGCACAAACTGGGTGTGGTGACGTCGAAACTGACGAAGTTCTCCCACCGCGCGCTGGAGTGGTTCGATATCGACCGGTATCTGGACGTGGTTATCGGCGAGGACCTGGTGTCCGCCCACAAGCCCGACCCCGCCGCTGTGATCCTCGCGCTGAAGGAACTATGCTCCGAGGCAAATGGTGCATGGATGATCGGCGACAGCCCCTACGACATCCAGGCCGGCCAGGGCGCCGGATGCAGAACCGCCGCCGTCCTCTGGGGCCCGTTCAACCGCGAAACCCTCGCACCCTACAACCCCACCGTCTTCCTCGAAGACCCGCGGGAGATGCTGGGGCTAGGATAGACGTCACTCTGGCGTCGCCTTGCCTCACGCGCTATGGGTACTATCTTTCCGCTCCCTCTATCACGCCCAACTGTGACCTTTGAACTACTGACGCGTGCCAACCTCTGTTCCATCATCCGTTGAGGAGAGAGCTGACGGTGGCCCAATTAGGAGGTCTGCTATGAAAAACGCCCGCCAATTCCTGGCCGGGATAGTGTCTTGCTTTGCGCTCAACTTCGCGGTAATCTGGTGCAAACTCGTTATGCCGTGGCTTTTCCACTGGATCCCTGAGTGGTTTGTGATGATTGCGAATGTGCTGATCCCCATGATTCTTCTGTGGAAGCGGCAATGGGCGTGGGCGGCCGGGATCGTTGTTGGGACCTTCGCAGCGTGGGGCGTCTTGATGCTGCTCATAGGCGCAAGCATGGGCTGATCGTGGCCGCCGCCGTCCAACTCCCCGAGCGGCCCCGGCAGTTCGCACCGGCCCGGGATTAGACCTCTGCTCTACCGTGGGTATCGCCCTCTACAACCGCCCGTTTTTGCTGAAGACTCGCAGAACCTGCTGGAGCTCGTTTGGACCAGCACCTTACCCCTGCGTCCACACGAAATCGCTCGTGCAGTCTGGCGGCCTGATATCGGTGCTCCCCCAACCGGAGATGCAGAACCTGTTGCGCTGAACCAGCCCCACGGTCGTCGGGCTGGAGGCTTTGGTCGTCTCGACGTTCAACGCTCGAATCCGCATGAAATGATAGCGAGCGTACTGCTTCGCTTCCGCCGCAACTATCCGCTTGTACCGGGCCAACTGCGCCTTCGACAGACCGGTTGGAGGCAACGGGCGTTCATAGGCGTACTTCGGGGCCTTCACCATCACCGGTGTGCGTACGGTATCGGTGATGACGTACACTAGCACATCGAACGCCTTCGGGTTGATGGACGACAAACGCATCGGATAGACCGGCCGCTTGCTGGGGAAGGTGAGCTTCAAGGGGGCGAGCGTACCGGTCGCGAGGCCCCGGGCCGATTCGGGAACCCGTACCCGGCATGCGACGAAGGCCCACCCCTCCCTGACGTACTGCGCGATTGGACCTATCGCCGCCGGGGGCATGTGGTAGTTGTTTTCCATGAGCCAGCGCAGCAGCGCACCCGACCTGGTCGCCGCCAGCACGGAAACGTCGTAAGCGCCAACCGGCTTTCGCTCCAGCACGGTAACCGCCGCCCTCGGTCGGCCGGCCATGTCCGCGCCCGCAGCCTTCATACCCTGTGCTTCGCTGGGGTAATCCGGCTCGGCGAGCTTTGCCAGTTCGTGGAAGAGGGCTCCCTTGACGATGGACACCCTCGGGCGCTTTGGCACCGGGATGACCCAGGCAAAATCGGCCGCATTTCCGGTGAACCCGGGGCTGATCACCAGCGTCTCGATGCCGTGGCGAACCATCACCATCGCTTTCTGCGACGGCTCGTTGACCAGCGACCGCTCCCGGCCGAGTTTCCACTGCGCCTCAGTCGGCATGAACCCGCCATCCGCCGACGCCGCGCCGGCCATCAACGCTGCAACCACCGATACAGTCCATCGTGT
Organism: Armatimonadota bacterium; assembly: GCA_036504095.1. Lineage (NCBI taxonomy): Bacteria > Bacillati > Armatimonadota > Armatimonadota bacterium. Next base: position 47,281 of record DASXVS010000010.1, read on the forward strand.
TCTCATAGGTAGCTCCTCTTGACATCGTTCAGACAGGTGATTCGGCTTCCGCCACAGTATAAGTGCCCGTCAGCCCGCGAACCCTTCATTCGTCGCCTCGCCCGTTCGGGATGCCGGCGGGGACGCCGGCGCTACCGTGATCGCCGCGTCGCCCCCTCGTCCCCCCCCTCAACCCATCTCCCCCTCCCCAACGGCGCTATCATCCCGGTATGGATACAGCGCTCAGACCATTCCTCATCGGCACCGCCGGACATGTTGACCACGGCAAGACCACATTGGTTCAGGCGATCACCGGGACAAATACCGACCGCCTGGCGGAAGAGCAGCGGCGCGGGATGTCCATCGATCTGGGATTCGCGGAGTTCCACCTGCCGTCCGGTCGCGTGGCCGGCATCGTGGACGTTCCAGGACACGAGCGCTTCCTCAAGAACATGCTGGCCGGCGCGGCGGGCGTGGATTTCGGCCTTCTGGTCGTCGCGGCGGACGAGGGCGTGATGCCGCAGACGGTCGAACACCTCGCGATCATGCAGGCGCTCCATATCCCGCGCGGCATCACGGTCTTGACCAAGGCCGACACCGTGGACCCGGACCACCTTTCCATCGTCACCGACGACGTGCGGGCCGCGCTTGCCGGGACATTCCTCCAGGACGCGCCCATCCTGGCGGTGGATTCCGTGTCCGGCCGCGGACTGGACGAAGTCGTGAGCCGACTCGATGTGACCGCGGCCTCTCTCCCGCCGCACGATCTGGACCGACCGGCTTTCCTGCCGGTCGACCGCGTGTTCAACCGTCCCGGGTTCGGCCTGGTGGTCACGGGCAGTCTCCGCACGGGGCGCCTGCGCGAAGGCGATGCGGTCACGATCTACCCATCCGGCAAAGCCGCACGAGTAAGGGGCCTTCAGACGTTCGGGCAGAAGGAAGCGATCGCGGAGGCGGGGATGCGCACCGCGGTCAACCTCGCCGGCGTGGATGCCGACGATATCGAGCGCGGCGACGTCATCGCCGCGCCTGGGTCGCTTACCGCATCGGATCGCATCAACGTGAGCATCGAGGCGGAAGGCCTCATCCGCCCGCTCAAGCATCGGGCGCGGGTCCGCATACACATCGGGACCGCAGAGATCCTCGGACGGGTGCTATTGTGGGAAGGCACCGAACTGCGCCGCGGCGGCACCGCGCTGGCCCAACTCCACCTGGAAACGCCGGCCGCCGTTCGCAAGGGCGACCGATTTGTGCTTCGATGGTACTCGCCCCAGGACTTCCTCGGCGGCGGCGAAGTGCTGGAACCGGCCGCTGCGCCGTTCCGCACCCGGGAGGAAGCCGTCGTTCGCCGCCTCAACGCGATCCGTCAGGGCGACCCGAAAGAGATTGTTCTCGAAGCCCTGGCAACCGCGGGAGCCATGCCGCTGACCGTGGAGGCGATCGCGCGTGAGTCGGGCATTGCGCCGGACGAAGTCCGGGCCATCCTGGACGCAGGCGCCGCCGTGCGCACTTCGGCCGGCTTCCTCGGCGCCGGCGCCATCCGAAAGGCGTCGCACGCGTTGCTCGGACGGCTGTCCGCTTTCCACAAGAGGGCTCCGCTCCGCCCCGGAATGCCCAAGGACGAACTTCGCACCCAGGCAAGCGGAGATGTGCCATCGGCGGCGTTCGAGGCTATCCTTGGCTCTCTGGCGGACACCGGCGCAGTCGCGGTCGAACATGGCCTGGTCCACTTGTCCAGCCACTCCGTCCAGTTGAGGCCCGACCAGCGGGAAGCGGCCGCCGAAATCGGGGCCATCTTTCGCGAGGCCGGCTGGCAGCCACCCTACGAGATCGAGATCACACGATCGATGGGACCGCACCGGGCCACGCGTGAACTCTGGGAGTTCCTAGCGGCTTCCGGAGAACTCGTGGCTCTGGCGCCGGGGCTCTACCTGCACCGGGACACCGCCAACTCCGGCATAGCGGCCATTCGGCGCCTCCTGCGTGAGAAGGGAAGCGTGACAGTCGGCGAAGCGCGGGACGCCCTCGGGGCGTCGCGTAAACTCGCCGTACCGTTCATGGAATGGCTGGATACCCAGCGCATCACGCGGCGCGACGGCGACCATCGCATCCCGGGCCCCGTCATATAGGAGACTGAGGGCGAGGGGCGGAGGGCTGAAGGCCGTGAGTAAACGTCAGGCGCCGGCCGCCCGGCACGCGACACCTGCTACCCAGCACCCGCCACCCTGCACCGGGGGGACCCCGCGCCCGTGACTTGCCCCCGGCAAGCATTGCGCCCTAGACTTTTCACGTGGCCTTCGCGTTCACGCCTCCCGCGTGTGTGCCCCGTGTAACGGCCTGCGAGAATATCGAGGACCTAATTCATGACCGACGCCGCGCTGGACGAATTCTGGCAGCGGGCCATGTCCGCGATCAAGGGCCGCATCATTCAGCCTACGATGTGGCGTGCGCTCGAACAACTTAAGCCGCTCCTGATCGAAGACGATACACTTATCCTCGGCCTGTCCAGCGGTCTCGCCTACCATGCCAGCCACCTTACCTCGTCGGACCGCCGCAACGCCGTGGAAAACGTCCTCTCCGACATGCTCGGAAAGCGAACGAGCTTCCGCATCATCGAAGGCGATACGCTGGAAGACTGGGAGCAGGCCAAAATCCGCGATGCCGCGGCGCAGTCGTCCAATGTCGCCAAACGCGTGGCGCGCGACCGGGGACGCGCCCTCGAAGAGTCGTGGGAAGACGTCTCGGACGAGATATACCGCGTTTACAGCCGCATCCCGCTGAAGCAGCTGCCCCAGAACCGCGCCGCCTTCTTCAAAGCCGCCCTGCCTCTGCTGAATGATGCCCGCCAGAAATACATGACAGGCGATAACGGCAAGGAAGAGACCAGCCAGCGCGCGTACGCACGCACCATCGAGAAGGTCGCCACCCTGAGTGACCTCCCGCCCACCTGGGTAGCCCTGGAACTCCAGAAACTGGCCGAGCGGGACAGGTAGAGTTCCGGGTGCCGGGTGCCGGGTACCGGGGCCACGGAGGCCAACCTACCGCCTCACGCCTACTGCCTACTGTCTACTGCCTACCGCCTACCGCCTATTGCCTACTGACTACTGACTACTGTCTACTGTCTACTGCCTGCTGTCTGCTGCCTACTGCCTCCTGCCTACTGTCTCCTGACGCACCGTGCTACAATTGGGATATGAGAACAGACGCTCCCAAGCCGGACGACCTCGCACGCTTCCCGTACCTGAAGGACGTCCTGAACCGGATTGAAGTCGCTTATATCGCAACCTACCCGCCCACGGAGTGCGGAATCGCCACCTTCACCCAGGACAGCCTCACCGCGGTCCGCAAGTTCACACCATTCAGCCATCACCTGGTTGTGGCGATGAACTACCCCGGTGAAACCCAGGCCTATCCGGACGTGGTGAAATTCCAGGTCGACAAGGCCACCCCCGAGGATTACGACGACGCCGCGAAGTTCATCAACGAATCCAGCGCCACCGTGCTGCATGTCCAGCACGAGTACGGCATCTTCGGAGGAGATCACGGCGACTATATCGTCCGCCTGATGGAGCAGATCAAGAAGCCGATGGTCGTTACGCTGCACACGGTCCTGGCCGCCCCCAACCCGAAGCAGAGGGAAATCGTGGAGCAAATGGGGCGTTTGGCCAACCACCTCATCGTGATGATTGATATGGGCCGTCGCATCCTGATGGACCACTACGATGTGGACCCCGCGAAGATCGTCGTCATCCCGCACGGCGTGCCGAACGTGCGCAAACGCTCAAGCGACGCCGCCAAGAAGAGCCTCGGCCTCACCGGCCATACGGTGCTGAGCACCTTCGGCCTCATCAACCGGGGCAAAGGGCTGGAACACGCCATCGAAGCGATGGCCAAAGCCGTGGAGAACCATCCGGAAGCCCTTTACCTCATCCTGGGGCAGACGCACCCCGCCGTCCGCAAGGAGCATGGCGAAGAATACCGCAATGAACTGAACAGCCTCGTGAGCAAATACGGCCTCCAGCGGAACGTGAGGTTCAACAACCACTACCTCACATTGGAAGAGCTGGTAAACTACCTGTCTGCGACGGACATCTACATCACGCCCTACCTGAACAAGGACCAAATCACCAGCGGAACGCTGGCTTATGCCCTAGGGTGCGGAAAGGCTATCATCAGCACGCCCTACCTATATGCCGAAGAAATGCTGGGCGACGGGCGCGGCATTCTGGTCCCATTCAGGGATTCGGATGCCATCGGCGATGCTTTTATCCGCCTCCTGGACGACATCCCGTACCGGCACAAACTGGAAACCGCAACCTACAAATACGGCCGGCGCACCACTTGGTACAACGTCGCCATCGAGCACCTGAACCTGTTCTATCAGTTGATGAATCGCGTGAACGGCGGTCAATCGCCCGGGTAAGCCCGGCCGGCGCACAGGATTGAAAGCGGCTGCCGGTCCCGGTCCCGCAAAATCGCCCGCTCGGAACAACCCCATATGGAAACAACCCTCACGTACCCGCCGCTCCGGATGTCGCATCTGCGCACGCTCACGAACAATTCCGGAATCATCCAGCACGGCTGGTATTCGATGCCCAACGAGGTCACCGGATACTGCACGGACGACAACTGCCGCGCCTTCCTCGTCGCGGTTCAGGCATATCGCCGGAACCCGGATCCGGAATTGCTCCGCCTGATCGGCATCTATCTGTCGTTCCTCAGGGCCGCGAGAAACGACTCCGGCGCATTCCGGAACTTCATGTCCTATCAGCAGTTCTTCCTCGACGATTACGCATCGGAAGACTGCCTGGGCCGCGTCCTCTGGGCGCTCGGATACGCGATGCGCTTCCCGCCCCATCCATCCGTCGCCGTCATCTGCGAGGACCTCTTCCACGAAGCGTTCACCTGGCTGAAGGACTTCCGCAGCACGCGTGGACGCGCCTACGCCATTCTAGGGCTGCGAAACTACCATCTGGCCCGCCCGGACGACGCCCGTGCCCTGGAAGCGGTCAAGTGGCTGGCGGCCGAATTGTCCGACAAGTTTGACGGCTACGCCACGGGCGCCTGGCCGTGGTTCTCCGGCCGGCTCACTTATGCCAACGGCATCCCGCCGATGAGCCTCCTGCTCGCATCGGAAGTGACCGGCAACAAGCGTTACTCCGATATCGGCCTGAAGACCCTTGACTGGCTCACGAGCGTCATCGTTAGAGACGGCGTGATGTCCCCGATCGGATGCACCGGCTGGTACGACAAAGGCAGAAATCGAAGCCAATGGGATCAACAGCCCATCGATCCCGCCGGAATGGTGGGCGCCTACCTGACCGCCAACCGCGTTACGGGCGACAAGGGGTATCTGGACCTCGCGAAGATCGCCTACGATTGGTTCCACGGGAGCAACGATCTCGGCGTCAGCCTGTTTGACCCGGTAACGGGTGGCTGCTGCGACGGGCTCTCCCGGCAGGGCGCCAGCGGCAATCAGGGCGCCGAGAGCTCGCTGGTGTACTACCTCGCCACGATGGCTTACCGCCGTGATATCCCGGTGGCACTGTAGCGCTCGCGCCCCAATCCAAACACAAAGCGGCGAGGCTCAAACGGGATCCCGTTTGAGCCTCG
>DASXVS010000011.1 GCA_036504095.1 Armatimonadota bacterium
CATGCGTGATCGGTTAGCACGCCCATCCGCGCTTCAAGGTCGCTCTGCCGACGTTGGGATCCAGCGCTTCTCGTGAGAGGAGACGATGCCATTTCCGGAGCTGCGCCGCATCGGGGACCTCGCCCAGGAGCGCGGCGACAAGGTCGCCGGCGATGGTGGCGAGGGCGTCGGTGACGCGCCGTTCGGAGACGCGCCGCGCGGCGTCGGTGCGGGCGCGCAGGATGCGCCAGACCGAGCGGCTCACCGCGAGGCCGATGAGTGCTGCGTAGACGAGGGTCTCGACGACGGCGCGCTTGGCGGAGGCGAGCTGCGCCATGCGCAGGTGGCTCTTCAGCTCGCGGAAGACGAGCTCGATCTCCCACCGGGCGGCGTAGGTCTTCGCCACCTCGGTCGGCGAGAGGATCGTGATCGGCACGTTGGTGACGTACCAGTGGTGCTTGCGCGCGCCGCCGTGGCGGACGCCGACGACGCGGAAGTAGGCGCGCTCGCGGGTCTTGCGGCCGAGGTACGAGCGCCGCTCGAACTCGACCTGCACGATGAGGTCCACCACCTCGCGCGCGAGCCGGTCCTTCACCTCGCCGAGCCGGCGCCCCCGCAGGCGCCGCGACGCCCCGCGCCAGCGGCGGTTCTCGCCGATGATGAGCGGGTTGGCGTCATCGCGCAGCCGACTCACGAAGTAGCCGCCGTTCTTCTTGATGCGGTCGAAGAGGTGCCACTTGAAGTAGCCGAGGTCGAAGAGCAGCAACCGGCCGCGGACCCACGGGCCAATGGGGAGGCGGCGCCGCTCGTTCACGCGCTCGCCGGTGATGGAGACGCTGCGTGGCCCGGCGCCGACGACGCTCATCACGAGGTGCAGCTTCATCGCGGCGCGGGTGTGGTTCGTGCGGCACGCCCTGTAGGCGCGCTCGAGCCCGTCCCGGAGCCTGATCACCGTCGCGTCCGCGGCGCAGACGTCCTTGAACCGGGCGAGGTGATCGCGCAGGGGGCCCGCCGGTTCGGCGGTCCGCTCGATGGCCCGCCCGAGCGCGGCGCGCAGGAACCGGACCGTGCGCTCGTTGAACCAGTCGTAGAAGGACGACGGCACGAGCGCGACGCCGGTCGTGGCCCCGAAGAACTTCCGCAGCGCCGCGATGCTGCGGCGGTGGCCTGTGCCGAAGCCCAGCACGATGGACCAGAAGAACGCCGCCGGAGCGACCTTGCGGCGGCGCTCGACGAGCCCCGACTCGCGCGCGGCGGCGTTGAGCCACCTGGTAGGGAACAGCCTTCGCAGCTCTGCTGGGATGCTGGTACGCTGACTCGCGGCCATCGCGCCTCCGTGTCTGGTTCTCGCCTCGCAACGCGAACCAGATCAGAGGTCGGTGGCCGTTCCCATTTTTCGGATCGCAGAACAGGGACTTACGCGCGGTCAGGCGCGCCCCGACCGGCCGCTAAACCGAACACGCATGTTCTGGAGACGGCCGGGGCCGCTTCCCGGGGTCAGCAACTCGGTCGGCCACCCAGTGCGGCCAGGAGCGAGGCGAGTCCGGCCTTGTCCAGCCGACGCTCTGCGATGGCGATCATCGCGTCGTAGAGTCTGCCCTGCGGGTCAGCGCGGCTCATGCGAACTTGGTCGTGGGGGCTGCGAGCTGCCTCGGCCTCGTCGTCCACTGCATCGCGTTGCCCGTCCGCACCATCTGGCGTAGCCCACGCTACATGAGTGGTGAGATCGGGATGCGTGCATGCCCCACCCCACTCACGCTCGCTCGCACTCGCCGCGCCCCTTGCCGAAGCACTTCGGCCTTCTTCGCAGCATCCGGACACCCTTGAAGGCGATGCCTGCGCCACCAATCAGCAAGCCCAAGATGTATATTCCACCCATCCAGGAATCAGGCCAATTGACGGCAACCGGCAGAAAGAGCCACACTGCCAGGAGAATGCAACATATTCCCGCTGCAATCAACGCGGCAGCAAGAAGGACTCGGCCGCGCATAGTTAGCGTCCTCCTGGCGAACTCACGTGAACGTAGCGCTTCTACCTGTGGGGCTTCTTTACGCAATCCCTGCCTCTTGATGTAGTCGACGGTCCGTTACGGATAGGAGGGATAACCTCCATTACGGAAACGAGACCCCCGAGCCGGAATCATCGGAGGGGAGCTTGTCACGGCCAGAGAAGCCGAGCAACCGCGCGGGAGCGGGCGCCGGTAGGTCCAAGGAGGGAGGCGAACCAGGCCTCGGCGGATAGGACGGATAAACGCCATTACAGAAACCAGCCCCCGAGCCGACATCATCGGAGGATGAGGTTGTCACGGACAGAGAAGCCGAGCAACCGCGCCGGAGCAGGCGCCGGTAGGCCCAAGGAGACTAGTCTTTCGCTGGTCCAGGTCCAAGGAAGAATGCAAGCGTTTCAGGATATCGTAAACAGTGCTCGTATACCGTATGGGCCGATCGGTCCCAACAGTAACTCGTATTCGTATTCGTTTGTGGAGGCCAACGGATTCGGCCACGTCACTCCCTTGATGCCGGCGCCAGGGTGGGGCATTAGAATCCCTGAGGCTGCGGAAGCCCGGAGCCCCTAGGTATGCGAAGATATTTTGCGGTTGCATTGTGCGTAGTCGCTGCTTGGGGTTGCAAGGGGAGAGGTACGCCCACTGTGGCTGCGACGGAGGAGCTCGTTCGGCGGTGTTTGGCGGTCGGTGACGGGGATGATAAGATCGTAGCCTTCTTGAAGGCTAACGGCATGCCGTACAACTTCGATCCTGCGGGGTTAAGTTATCAGGCATATGTGCCAGAGTCCCGGCATAGAGATGCAATGGGAGTAGAGAGCGTGATCTCGGTGGATATCTTTGTAGACATGAAACACCTATTTAAAAGGGCCGAGGTCAGGATGGTGTATACGTTCCTGTAGGCCATGTCGTCGTGATGCGGTCAAGAGGCCCACTCGTTTCATCGTGGTGCGCCCGCCCACTTCGGGTCAGCTCCTTCTGCTGATAGCACCGGCGAGGGACGCCCGGGGATCCACGTCTGGCGGGCCTGGCCGGCCGAGCTGATGTTCCTCCGCTCACGCGGAGGGCGACATGGCCGAGCCGGAACGGATGCGGTGGACGAAGCTTGTTGCAGACTTCGAGTCGTGCGATCTGACGCAGCTCGAGTGTGCGACGGAGCGCGGGATCTCGATCAACCACCTTCGCTACCGGATCTACCGACGTCGCAAGGAGTCGCGGATAGGACGGATAAACGCCATTACGGAAACCAGCCCCCGAGCCGACATCATCGGAGGATGAGGTTGTCACGGACAGAGAAGCCGAGCCCGCGCCGACCGCGGCGCGCTCACGGTCGAGCTCGCGCCGACCTACTCGCTCTTCCCCAGTCCCAGCCCCGCGGTCGGCAGCGGCTCGACGAGCGCCGGTGGCGCAGCGGGCGGCCTCCTCGGCCTGCGGTACGGGCTCAGCAGCGCCTTCGAGGTGACCGCGACCGGCTTCTACGAGGCGCCGGCCACCTACTACCACTCGCCCGTGCGCATCACGACCGAAGCCGGGTCATTCGAGGGCTCCCTCCGCCAGACCACCAGCCGCTGGGGCGCGCTCGCCGGCGGGCGCTGGGTGCACGGGCTCGTCTGGCGGGTCCACGTCGGCGCCGAGGTTGGCTGGTCGCACCAGGCCTTCAGCAACCTCGATCTCGTGAACGTGGCCGACAAGTCGAACCCTCACAGCTTCGGCCTCGGCCTCAAGGACACGAGTCGGGACAGCCTGGTCGTCGCGCCTCTCGTCGGCCTCGAGTGGCAGGCGGGAGATCACTGGAGCGTGGCGGTGACCCCCAGGGCGGAGATGCTCATGGGGGCCGACCGGCAGGTGGTGTTCATCGTGCCGGTGAGCCTCGGGTACGAGTGGTTTGTCTTTTAGAATCCGAGCGATCGCTCGGCAGGACGGTCGGGAACGAATGCCGTAGTGTCAGGGGGTTAGGCTACGACGCTCACACGGACTCCTTAGGCCCGCTTGCATTTGGGAGTAACTCCCATATAACTCCGGAGGCGAAGTGCCGAAGTTCGAGCTGGCGGCAGTGCACGTGGCGGCTGCTGCGGGTCGGGTGACGGTGGGAGGGGCCAGGTATCGGGCCCGGCTGCTGCCCTACGTTCGTGAGTACGTGGCCATGCTGGAGTTCACCCAGGCCGTGCTGCTGGAGCTTCAACCAGAGGACTTCATCAACTCAAAGCAGTACGAGGACATCGGCTACGACGCGTATGGAGTGGCGATCTCGGATGAGCTGCAGGAACGGTTTGGGTTGGAAGGGTTCGTGACCTGGTACGTGAAGTTCACGGTCGACCGTGACGAAGACGGCGATGAGGTCATCATGGCGTCGCTGCATGGCGCCGAAGAGCCGCTGAAGCGCATCGGGGGCACGCTGCGCGTGCAGTTCGCGAGGGGATGAGATGAGCAGGCTATGCGCCGAATGCGGGAAGAGGGCTGTCGAGCCGCTCGCGAAGGCTGGGCGGCGGACGCTCTACCGAAACTTCCCTGATCTCGAGATTCCTGCCGACCTGGAGATACCGACCTGTTCCAACTGCGGAGCTGAGTGGATCGACTCCCACACGGCTGCCCGGATCGACGCCGCTCTCGCCAAGGTCGCAGCCGAGCGCCTGGGAAAGCTGGCGCGCGAGGCCATCGAGACGCTCACGACCGACCTGTCCCAGACGGAGCTGGAGAAGCAGCTCGGTCTCTCCGCCGGCTACTTGTCCAAGGTGAAGCGGGGCAGGGAGAGCCCGAGCGCGCAACTCGTGGGCCTCCTGGCGTTGCTCGCGTCGAGGCCGCGGCGCCTCGCCCAGCTAGAGTACCTGTGGCAGACAGGAGAACTCCCGCCGCGCATCACGAGGGATCACATTACCCGTCCGCCAAGCGACATCGTCTCCAACGAACCGGTGGCCTGCTGATGGCCTTTCGACTGGTTGCCACCGTGCTGGCAGAGGGCCTCTCCCTGGACCAGGTGACAGGCCGCCTTACCGCCTTCAACATGCTCGAATCGGTGGTGGCCCCTTCCTTCCCAGCGGTGATCGGGAAGCTGGTGGTCATCAACCTCTACGAGATAGAGGACGGCGTGGAGCCGCACTGGGAGCGGGTGACCGTTCTCGACCCAGCTGGAAACCAGCTCTCGCAGACCGTGACTGAACTGAGCGGGGAAGGGCAGGCCCACCGCTCGATGGGATTCTTCCAGGGACTCAGGCTGGGCGAGCCGGGTGTCTACCGGGTTCTTGTCGAGGGCGCGGTGGCGGCGGAGGGCCCCTGGTCAGCACTCATGCGCCGCCGGCTATTCGCAGAGCAGGGCGCGCATCCGCTCGCGCGAGCGGATGCGGGAGGCCACGCGAAGGTCCCTGCGCCTTCAACGTTCACCGGTTGAGGCGTCAGCGCCTCTTAACCCGGCCGCGGCCATCAGGCGGGAACGCCAGTCGCCTCTATCTGCCGTAGCCGCCCCGGTTACCGCTGACCGCGTACGTGGCCCGCACATCGACGATCCCATCGCTGTTGTAGTCGCCAGGATACGTTCTGTCTGTCCCCACCGTTAGCGTTGCGGGACTGCCTACGTACGCGCCCTGAGCGACAGCTCCGTACCATGTTCCGATGACGGAGGGTGCGGACCCGCCGCACCCAATGGCGGCCACTCCAACAAGCACCAACAGCGTCTTGCGTCTCATGTGTGTCCCCTTCGGTCTGGGCTTAGAAGGCGTAGCCCAACTGCAGGCCGGGCCACGGGACCCACAAGGCGTTCGCCAGACCTCGGTCACCTGGCAAGCCGACCAAGGTCACACTGACGCGCATGACGAATCCTCCCGGGGATTGCAAGCGATACCCAACGCCGACCCCCGGCACCGCCCAGACTCCTCCCCCCATCACGAGTGTCGCCCCGCCAGATACGAAGAAACTGTGCACGCCGCCCACTCGCTCGTTCAATGTCATGTACGCAGAAGCGGTCCCGAAAGACGACGCCTGCCTGCACTCGGTGCACGAGATGGAGAAGAGGCCGACTCCGCCACCGGCGCTAATCAAGTCACCCAGCGCGCGCTCGTACTGCACCCCGAGTTCACCTGTACGGCCGCCGAGTTCGACCGCCACTGTGTTCGGACGATCGGCGGCTCCAGCGTCAGCTAACGCAGGGCACGCGGCCATCATGGCCGCTGCCGCGACACTACCAAGCGCCCACAGGCTGTTTTGATGCGTCACTCGATCTCCTCGGGCGCGACCGGCCACGAACTCTCTAAGTGCAGAGAGTATCACACAATACCAAGAGCTCTGCGACACACACGGGCCCTCGACAGACAGTTGAACGCGCGACACTCGACTGGCTTCGCACGCAGCATATGCATTACGCACCGTGTATGTGGGGGCTAGTGCGCTTCCCGCGCTCATTTACCCGCACCAACACCCTCCGTGACTACCGCCACATCATCACACCATTGTCTTTCATCTTGCTATTAGCCTACAGTGAACGCACCATCTGAGAACTGTTCACAAACGACTGGCCACGCATCGACCACCGCACAGCGCGAGCGGCGCTCGACACGGGCGAGCAGACATGGGCTTGATCCGGTTCCGCAGACAGTTTGACTACGCTGCTTGCCTCTCCGTGAACGTCGCTTCGAACTCGGCAGGACTGATGTAGCCGATGGTCGAGTGTAGCCGCTTCTGGTTATAGAACACCTCGATGAAGTCGAAGGACTCGTTCCTGGCAACCTCATTGTTCAGGAACCGCTCACCGCACTCGATCTTGAACGTCGAGTTCCAAGCCTCCATCACGGCGTTGTCGTATGGGTTGCCGCGGCGGCTCATGCTGCAGACGATGCCCCGCTCGTCGAGGATCTGCTGGTAGTCCTCGCTCGCATAGGTCGACCCCTGGTCCGAGTGGTGGAGCAGCCCGATGCCGGGGCAGCGCCGCTTGATGGCCATCTCGAGCGCGGCGATGGTGAGGTGGCGGTCGTTCACCGGCGACAGGGCCCACCCGACGACGAACTTCGAGTACAGGTCGAGGACGACGGCGAGGAACAGCTTGCCGTTCCCGGTGAGCAGCTCCGTCGTGTCGCCGACCCACTTCTGGTTCGGCGCGGTCGCCTCGAAGTTCCGGTCGAGGATGTTGGCCGCGACCGGCTGGTCGTGGTCGCTCATCGTAGTGCACTTGAAACGCCGCCTGGGACGCGCCCTGAGCCCTTCCTGGCGCATCAGTCGAGCGACCCGCTTCCGGCTCACGTGGATGTCCTGCGCCTTCGCCAGCTCCTTCTGGACGCGCGGGGCGCCGTATCTCTTCTTGGTCAGCTCGTGGATTTCGCGAACGCGCCCGGCGAGCAGCTGGTCATCCGCAGCGTGCGCCGAGGGCGGTCGGTCGATCCAGGCGTAGTAGCCGGCGCGCGAGACTCGGAGGATCGAGCACATCGAGGTGATCGGGAACGAGGCCTTCTCCGCATGGATGAACGCGAACCTCAGCTGTTCTCCTTCGCGAAGAAGGCCGCGGCTTTTTTTAGGATGTCCCGCTCCATCCTCAGCACGCGGACTTCCTTGCGCAGCGCCGCCAGTTCCTCCTTCTCGGCCGTCGTGAGCACCCCCGACTTGCCCTTGCCCCGGTCCGCCCGCGCCCGCTCGACCCAGCTCCGCACGCTGGACTCGGTCAGGTCGAGGTCGCGAGCCACCTGCGGGATGGTCTTGCCTTCGTCCAGGACCAGGCGCACCGCGCCCGCCTTGAACTCCTCCGTGAAGCTCCTACGCTGCCGCCGCTGCTGCGCGTCTCCGGCCATATGGGACACCGTATCCGCCTTTCACTCGGTGTCCACGAAACCGGATCAAGCCCAGTGGTCTTCCGCTTCACCATTAGCGTTTAAACCAGGACCGGCCTCCCTCGTCCACGACGGATCCTCGCCGCGTCCTGGTCGGCGTCAGGAGTGGGAGCCGAAGCGCCTCGCGCCGTCGACCCGCCTCGACGCGGTTGGCTCGGCGGACCCAACAGGAGACTGACGGTGACGTTGACGATCGCGAAGCATGTCTATACGTATAGCATACAGGAGGCTGTCTACCAGTATGACACCCAAGATCGCAGGCGCGGAGCGGCACGACGTTCTCTCGAGCGAGAAGGTGATGCAGACCTTCCGGATGCCGCGGGAGCTCGTGACGATGCTGAAGGACGACGCGGCGCGCCGCCGGATCGACCTCACCGCGCTCGTCGTCCGGGTCTCGCACGGTTACCTGACCGACTTCGGCCTCCCCCACGCGGCGGCCGCGCTGCTCGATGCCGACCGGGAGAAGCTCGGGATGGACCGCGAGCAGTACCTGCTCCACATGCTCTACCGGCGCAGCCAGGAGGTCCGCGAGAAGGGCGCGGGCTTCGACGCACCCGGCACCGATCGGAAGAAGTAGCGGGAACGGACCATGGCGGAGCCGCGCGCGGAGCAGGCCATCTTCGAATGGAACCCGGAGCGCAGCGCGAAGGCCGAGCCGGGTGGAGTCCACGAGAGTCCACCGGCGGCTACCCGCGTCAGCGTGAAGCGCCCGCAGGCCAGGACGCGCGTCCGTATCGACAGCGCCGAGCGGCAGCTTCGCTGGCTCACCGCGGACGAAGCGACCGTCTACCTGGGCCTGCCGACGCGGAAGGCGCTCTACGCCGCGGTCGAGCGCGGCCAGGTGCCTGCCCACCGTCTTGGTCGGCGGCGCCTCCGGTTTAATCGCAGCGAGCTGGACTCCCTCCTTGGTCGGGCTCGCTGAGTCAACCCGTGCCCGTTACAGTTCACCGGAAGGCGTGCACCGTCGCGAAGCAGGAGGCGCGATGGTGAAGATCAGGCCTTACGTGGTGGCCGTGAACCACGTCCCGGGTTGCCCGCGACTGGAGAGCGGGCAGGGTGGTCGGAAGCAAGGCCGCCTGCGCTGTGCCCCCGGGTGCGAGCAGGTGACGGACGGGTGGGAAGTGGACCTGGCGCTGCGACTGCCGGACGGTACGCCGATCCGCGAGCGGGTGAAGGCGCCCGTGAGCGGGAAGAGCGCCGCGCTCCGGTGGGGTCAGGAGCGCGAGGGTCAGATCCTCACTCAGAAAGGGAGAAAGCCAAAGGAGGAGCGCCAGGTCCCGACCCTGGCCGAGTTCAAGCCTCGCTTCGTCGAGGGCCACGTGAAGGCGAACCGGCTCAAGCCGTCGAGCGCGGAGGCGCACGAGAGCGTGTACCGCACGCACCTCGGGCCGACCTTCGGCTCGATGCGCCTCGACGCGATCGGCGACGAGCTCGTGCAGCGGTTCAAGGGCAGGCTGGTCGAGGACGGGAAGGCGAACAAGTCCATCAACAACGTCCTGAGCGCGCTGTCGGTGATGCTGAAGCGCGCCGTGGACTGGAAGGTCATCGACGCGATGCCCTGCCGGATCCGGCTCCTCAAGTGGGACATGGGCGAGGTCGCGTTCTACGACTTCGCCGAGTACCTCCGGCTCGTCGAGGCGGCGGCGGCCATCGATCCCCGCATCGAGCTGCTCGTGCTCCTCGGCGGCGACGCCGGGCTGCGCCGCGGCGAGGCGATCGCGCTCGAGTGGACCGACGTGGACCTGCGGCGACGGACGATGCACGTCCAGCGCAGCTCGTGGAACGGCCAGGTCACCTTGCCGAAGGGCGGTCGGTCGCGCCGGCTGCCGCTGACCGAGCGGCTGGTCGAGGCGCTGCAGGCCCACCGTCACCTCAAGGGCCCGCGCGTCCTGTACTACGACGGTGGGGCGGTCCCGACGAACAAGGAGATCCGGATGTGGATGGAGCGCGCGCAGCGCCGGGCCGTGCTGCCGGCGAACGGCGGCTTCCACATCCTGCGCCACACGTTCTGCTCGCACCTCGCGATGCAGGGCGCGACGGCGAAGGCGATCCAGGAGCTCGCCGGCCACCAGGACCTCACGACGACGCAGCGCTACATGCACCTGTCACCGGCCCACAAGGACGCCGCGATCCGGCTCCTGGACCGGCGGCCGGTGGATGACGGGTTGGAGGGCTCCGGGCCGCTTCAGCCCCGGACGAGGCAGGAAACCGTTGGAGACGGCTTGGAGACGAGCCTCCGGCCGAAGCCGGAGTCGAGTCTTATCGACTAGTTATGAAGTGGAGGCGCCGGGAATCGAAGACGCCCTTGGCGGGAGACGAGTGCCAAAGGCTTTGGCGAGTGTGGGGCTTAGGTCGGGCGCCACTTCGGTCCATTGCGGTCCAGATGCATCGCGGTGCATCGACGTCAGGGACCTGCCTGCCGGCGTCGGCCCTACCTGTCTTCTTCGACCATGCGAGCCTTTCGAATCGTCTCCATTTCGGCAAGGAGCTGTTGCGCACGCGCCAGACCTTCTGCTGTTGCGGGAAGCCGCAGCATCCGCTCGTGCTCAGCTTCCACGTCACGCGATAGCTGGTGGAACGTGAACTCAGAGACGAGCGTCCGCCGGGAGGTGAACGCGATCAGGTCGCGACAGGCAGGAGCGCTCCCCGCGGGCAGGTCTTCGGCTCGCTGGAGGAGCCACAACAAACAGTCAACAAGTTGCAACGCTGGGGACTCAGCCGAACTGGTCAACTCCAGGGGACAGCGGAAAGTTGTCATAGCTTCCCAATCAAGCAGCGAGGTGACTGGCCGCTGCTTGGGCGAAAGCTGTTTGACCACGTCGAACATCTCCTTCAGGGCTCGTCCGAACTGTTGCTGTTGATCATGTACGAACCGAAGGACTTGTCCGCCGTCGAACCCCAAGTACTGATGGAGAACGCCGACAATGAGTGACAAGGCGACGAGGTTCGGGGCATCCAAGTTCGAGCGCCGCGCTTCTAGAAAGACGTTGGGATGGTCGAAGGCCCAGGCCAGCGCGTCGTCAAGCAACTGCCTGGCCCGGCGGTCTGGCCACTTCAGAACCGCAGATTTTACGCGCTGGACCACTCTCGCAAACTGCTCTGTGCTGCCTGATGCATACGCGGCCCAGAAGTCCCTCACATCGTCGAGGGTCATGCTGGACACGAGCGCGTACGTAAGCGGGAGCCGGAGCGGCCGGAACCCGTAGTGCAAAGAATCAACCGCCCTGTTCAGCCCGCTGTCGAGGACCGTGTCCACGAACTTGACCGCGCCGAAATAGGGCTTGTGGATGAAGGTCAGGACGAGACGGCTCTCTGCGACTTCAAGGAATTCCTGCGCTGAGGCCGCAAGACGCTCTATCCCCCGCAGCCCAAGTTGGGAGCCGTGAAGCCGCGACGCCCCCAGTTCCTTGAGCCATGCCGCGTGGCGGGGCCTAAGGAGGTCGTCGAGATCAACCGGTGAAAGGAGGGTTAGGGTCCAGAAGACAGGCTGGGCCTCGTGAAAGATGTCGAGGCCCGTTTGGCCGGATTCGTCGGTGTAGGCGAACACAGAAGAGCAGCCTAGCAGAAGAACGAGGAGGGCTGCCGGCCGAGCCGTTCGAAGGCCCTGAACGCCGCGTCGGGCGCGTTCCGTACCCGGCGCAAATGCCGGACTTCAGTCACCCTCGCCGGCCGAAGTGCCCCAGGATCCGCTCCACGACATCGGCAATGGCATCCACGTCCGCGGCGCTTCCCCGGCGAGCGACCGCGACGAGCCGGTCCAGGGCGCGGTCCTTCTGGCGTTCGCGGTCGAGCGTGCGGAACAGCTCCGACAACTCGACGCCGAGCGCCGAGGCGACCGCTTCCACCCGGCCCAGGGACGGAACGGCGGACCCGCGTTCCAGCCGGCTGATGGTCTCGTTGGCCACCCCGATCCTCTCGGCGAGTTGGGCCTGCGTGAGCCCGGCTCGCTTCCGCTGATCGGCGACCCGTCGCCCAAGTCTCTTCTCGACAGCGCCCATGAAGACCTCGGGCGCCATCCTCGCGACAGAGTCGTCCGGGGCACAGGACGTAGGATGCCGTGGAGCAAGGCAAACTAGACGTAAAATGTCTAACCACGGTATACGGGCCAAGTCGGCTGGGGCCTGCCTGAGCCGGCCCGGGGAGGTGTTCATGGGACTTCATCGACGCTGGTTCCTGGCAGTAGCCGCGCTCGTACTCTGCCCCGTGGTCGCGAAGGCGTGGCCTTGGGGCGACAACGACAACGAAGAGGCCCGCGCAAAGGACAGGGAGGGCCAGCATGCCTACGCGGCCGGCGACTACGAACATGCGGCAGGGCTGTTCCGGGAGTCAGTTTCCCTGGCTCCTGGGGCGGACGGGATCGGCAGCCGGCGAGGCTCGCTCGGGCTTTCGCTGATGCACTTGGGTAGATGCGAGGAGGCGCTACCCATTCTCCACGAGGCGACCGAGGCCAACTACGGCATCGCCCGATGCTTGGCGGAGCAGGGGAACTGGGGCGCAGCCATCGAAGCCGCCCGGCGCCATGCGGACACTTACCCCAAGGAACAGGAGCCGATACTGCTCCTGGAGGACTTGGAAGCAGGGCGGGCCGGCCACCTGTCGCCGCAAGACATCCGGAATCGCGCGGAGGCCCGTAAGGACGCCAGACGCGCCGAGGCGAGCACGCCGAGAGTGAAGAAGGAGTCGCTCCCTGAACTGCGGGAGTCCTGCAAGCCCAACCCCGCTCACCCGAAGGCCGCGGAGATTGAGGAGAGATACGAGGCGGCGCAGGTGGCCCTGCGGGCGAACTTGAAGAAGGGGAAGGACACGGTGTGGGATGACCAGCTCCCGACGCAACAAGAGCTGGAGGAAGGGCTCAAAGGCCGCACGGGCTACGTCGAGTTTTGCGCGGAGACGCAAGACGCCTCGGTGGACAACCTCCGGATCACTGACCAGTCAACCCAGTTCGAGGTGGTTTCGCGATTCGGGCGTTGGTTCTTCATCGGGCCTCCTCTCGCGGGCTTGCCCGGGTCGCTCTACGGGCCGCCGGGCTCCCTGAAGGAGTTGCACATCTTCGCGAGAGTCGAAGGAACCATCAATGTCATGGGCCACGTCCTGCCCAAGCTTCGCCTCCTCGCGCTCTGGAACAACGACGAGTACCTCTGGGCGGAGCCGGTCAAGGCCAAGGCGCAGGGGGCCGGGAAGAGTGCGCGAGGCGCACCCTGAAGGACTCAGGAGCGCCGATGGACACGAAGCCTTGGTACTCGCGGCCCGCGCTGGTAGTCGCCGCGCTCATCTTCCTGCCGCCGCTCGGCATCTGGCTGGCGTGGGCGCGAACGAAGTGGTCCCCCGGGGCCAAGCTCGCCGCGACACTTCTCTCCGGCGCCCTGTTCCTCCAAGAAACGGGTGCTTTCAGGCACAAGGACTCGCACTCAGGCGCACAGGAACCCAAGCCAGCCGCGGTTGCCGCCCCGGCAAATGTGCCGCCTCGGTCTCCGCCGCCCACCGAGAGCGGGGACGCCCTCGCGACGCAAGATCCAAGGCTCCTCGCGCCGCCCAACTTCGCTGGATTCAAGCTCGCGCTGGCAGAGCGCACCCAAGGAAGCTCTGCGATTCGCGCCACCTACGACGCCGCGGATGAGGCATCGAGCCTGGTACTCCGGTTCTTCGCCGAGAAGCAGCCCGCTCCGTTGCCGCCGCCCGACAAGACGTACAAGCTCGCCAAGGTCGGCGACCGCGAAGCCAGAGTCACGGACGGAGCGAAGGAAAAGCGGGGCGGGATTGAGTGGAGGGAAGGGGACTGGTCCTTCGAAGTCACGATCAGTTACAGGAAGCCGGGCGAGCGCGACGAGGCGAAGCGTCTACTGCCCGGCGCTGCCGAAGCCGCCGAGAAGTGGGTGGGCCAGTTCCTCGTCGCGGAGCGGGCACCAGTCCAGGCCTTCCGGCAAGACCACCTTGCGCGCTTGGAGGCTGTCACCGCCGCGACCAACCGCCGGGAAGAGGAGGCGCGGCTGACCCAAAAGAAGCGCGCTTCCCTCATCACCCTGAAACAGCGGCTCGAAAAAGCGGGAGTATCCAATCGAACGCTCGTGAGCATCGCTACCAGCGAACTCGACGCGGACGAGCTGGTCGTCACCGTCGCCCCGGGCTGGGATGCTTCCACGAAGCCCACTCGGCTCCGAGTGGCCCAGAACCTGTGGCGGATGTGGGCTCAACTGAACACCCCCAATGACCTCGACAAGTCGCACATCAAGGTCATGGACGAGAACAACAACAAGAAGGCCAGTTCCGGGATCATGGGCTCCTCCGTCTCCCTGGAGGAATGAACGAGGCGAGGCGGTCGTCAGAGTCGTCGCGCCCCGTCTGGCTCTCCGCCCCCGGTCGCCCAAGCCTCCGGAGTGTCGTTGCTGCTCGAAGCGCCGCAGCGCGCTGTCCTGGCCATCGGTGGGCCTTGCCATTTGAGCGTTGGCGGCGCTGGTGCTCCCGGAGAACTGCCGCGGTCGATGATCGCCCCGGCTGTCACAAGGTCAGCACACGCCAGGGCTGGGGACACACCTCGGCGCCTGATCACCGCTCGCGATCACGTCGCGCCCGCCGGGCCGCTCGAAGCTCCTCGACCGATGGAGGCGGGGTCATGACCTTGGTCCGCGTCGGAGGCGGCGGGCGGCGCCACGTGAACTCGTAGACCATCGGCTTCAAAGACGCCTTGTCCAACTCCTCGGCGAGGTGGTCCTTGAGATGGGTCAGCGCGAACCGGAGGACGTGACTTCGGTTGATGGGCGAGCGCCGGGCCCGGAGGCCGCCCTTCGCGTTTTCGTCCCGCGCGCGGGCGTTGTAGGTGGCGATGAACTCGTCGAGCCATCGGAGCTGGCCCCGATAGAGCATCACGTTCACGCGCTCCAAGCTCTTGAGTTCCTTGTCCCCAAGGGCTTCAAGCAGCTTCGGCATCGCCTCACCTCCTGATCCTACACATCGCAAGCCGTTCGACGAGGGCCCCTCGGCCGCCGAGAAGTCGCCTGACGATTTCCTACACACTTATGCCACCTCGTTCAAGGAGTCTGGCGCGGTCTCCCAAAGTACCTGTCAGCGCGGGACCGCCAGGAGCGCCGAGGAGCGACGTTCTTTGAGGTGCTCGCGCCAAACCAGTCCGGAGCCGGTCACGGCTGCGGCCACAGGAGACGTGTATGAAACCGCTGATCAATCCATTCGAACAGGAAGCTGGCAATCTCGATGACATTCTGGTCTGCAGGGCAAGGTTGCAATGGTTCGGATCCCCGGAGGTTCTTGTTCTGGGGATTCACCTTCACGTCTTCGTTGAGGCGTATGCGCAATGGGAACTAGCCAGCGATAGATCGTCGAACTCAAGACGACCTGTGCGCGAGTATGTGGGTGAGGTTCTCAGGGCCACGGCGAAAGTGTTTGCCAGATGGGACGAAGGAGGCACGATGAGACCACGAGATTGGGAAGCCTGCGCATCGGCTTTGTTGGCTGCGAGCCGCAAACACTTTCGGCCTGCTAAGCCCGGGACATATGGCATGCGCGAAGGTCTCCGCCGGCAAAGTCGACGACTTGCGGGGAGCGGAAACGCTCAAAGGATTCCAAGCTAATTGGCTAGTAGGTAGACGAGTTGGATGGGGAGGCGCTAACGATAGGCCTCCCCATGAACGAACGCCCAACAGAATTCTTGGAAGACGGCGACGTGAAGAAGATGCTTGCCACGCCTGACCGCCGGACGCTTCAGGGCAAGCGCGACGACGCTGTTCTTCGCGTGCTGGTAGAGGGCGGGCTCCGGGAGGGGGAGGCGTGCGCCCTCCTGGCTGGGGACTTGAAGGAGCACCAGGGGCGATGGTGTCTCCACTTCCAGTCGCTCAAGAAGCGTTCAGGCCGGACGCTCAAGCGTCAGGTACCGCTGGCTGACGCGACCGTGAAGACCATCAGGACCTACTGGGCCCACGCTTATGGAACCCAGTCGCCCCTGGGGGAGTCGCCAATGTTCCTGACGCTCGGCGTTCGCGGGCCATACAAGCCTGCCGCCCTCACGCCCAAGGCGCTCGACGGCATCGTGGCTCGGTGAGCGTGAGCACGCTCCTTGATGGAGTTCCGCGCACGGTATTTGGTGGGAATCGGTTCGGGCTTGCGATCCCGCATTCTTCATGAGAGGTCGATCTCGCTCTCGGGAGGACGCATGCGATTCAAGAAGCCGTACATGGC
>DASXVS010000012.1 GCA_036504095.1 Armatimonadota bacterium
CCTGACTTCAAGTTTGAATCGCAACACTTCCGCTGAGAACGCCTACGCTCGTGCATAGCACTCCTCCGGTGTCCTGAAGCCCAATCGCTTCCTCGGCCTGGTGTTGAGCTTGGTGGCGATAGCGTCGAGATCCGCTTGCGCGAGATCGGCCATGCTCACTCGCTTCGGCAGGTACTGACGGATCAGCCCGTTGGTGTTCTCGTTGGTGCCGCGCTCCCAGGAATGGTGCGGGGTCGCGAAGTAGAACGGCACGCCCGTTTCCTGCTCGATGAGCCCGTAGCTGTGGAACTCGGTGCCGTTGTCTGCGGTGATTGTCTTGAAGCAGCGCGGCTGGCGTCCGATGATCTCGACGGTCTTGGCGGTGGCCTCGGCCGCGCAGTGGCGGGTGAGCTTGCCCATCTGCAGGTAGCCCGTCTTTCGCTCGACCAGCGTGAGCGCTGAGTGGCGCCCGTGGTCGTTGCCCATGATCGAGTCGATCTCCCAGTGGCCGGCGACCTGCCGGGTCTCGACCTCTGCCGGCCGCTCCGATATGTGCCGTTTACCTGCGAGTCTTCCGCGCGAATCGTAGCTGCGGTAGCGCTTCTTGGTCGCCTGCCTCAGGTGTCGCCACAGCTCGCCACCGCGCTGCTTGTCGTGCCACACGCGCAGGTAGATCGTCTCGTGGCTGATGAAGAGCATGCCATGCAGCCGCAACCACCCCGAGACCTGCTCGGGGCTCCAGTCCAGCCCCACAAGATGCTCGACGAGTATCCATTCGTCCGCGCTGAAGCGGGTGTTGCGCCGCGAACGTCTACGGCGCGCGACGGTGTAGGAGTGCGCCACGCTAGGATCGTAGCGGCCCGATGGCCGCCGGTTGCGCGACAGCTCCCTCGAGATGGTGGAAGCCGAACGTCCCAATTCCCGCGCGATTGCGCGGATCGAATAGCGGCCCTTCTTCAGCGCCATGATGGCGTATCGTTCTTCGAGGGTGATCTGGGCACTCATCGGTTCCCCTTTACTTGGCGGTGGAGAGGAACCTGAAGTGTCCCAGACCGCCCCACCCTCAGGGGTCCGGGGTGTTGCGTTTAGTATCTGAATTCGCCGCGTCTAACACGCGCATCCAGCAGACTGCGGCGCTCGGGAGGTAGACTCGCGTTGAGACGTGTCGCTGCGCCTTGCAGCTGATGCGCTACACGTTAGAGAGATGCCTCCCGCACGCTTGCCATTCTGTATCCTCTGGGCTACACTCTCCCTGTGGTCGACATCCGCCGGACAGACGAGTTCGACAAGTGGCTTCCCAAGCTGCGGGACGCGCGGGCGCGTGCGAAGATTCTCGTTCGCATCACCCGCCTGTCTCTCGGCAATCCCGGAGACGTGCAGCCGGTCGGCGAGGGCGTGTCGGAGATGCGGATCGACTACGGACCCGGTTACCGGGTGTACTACACGGACCGTGGTGGGAAGCTAATCGTGCTGCTCGTGGGCGGCGACAAGTCCTCGCAGGAGCGGGACATCGCGAAGGCCAAGGAACTCGCACGAGGGCTGTAAGGGAGAGCTGACATGCCTCGAACTAAGACAAAGCCGTTCGACGCGGCGGACTACCTCAAGACGGAAGAGGACATGGTCGCCTACCTCGAAGCGGCGCTCGAGGAAGACGATCCTGCCGCCGTCGCGGCCGCTCTCGGCGACATCGCTCGCGCCAAGGGGATGACCAAGATCGCACGCGACGCCGGCCTCGGACGCGAGTCCCTGTACAAGGCGCTGTCGCCGGAGGGCAATCCGGAACTCGCCACCGTGATGAAGGTCGTCCGCGCCCTCGGACTCAGTCTTCATGCTCGCCCCTGCGCGTAGCCGGCACTCTCTAACACGCGCATCCAGCAGTCTCGGCGCCCGCGCTGTATCCTCGGGTTGGAACGCATCGCTGCGCCTCGCAGCTGATGCGCTACACGTTGGGCGGACGGGAGAGATCGTGCGGCGGACAACTGAGGCCACTCATATCGTCGCCGCATTGCTGATAGCGCTCTCGTTCGGGCTCATGCTCACGGCGTGTTCCCAACCGCGAGTGAGCGACGATCAGGGCCCTGACCCCGCGAACGTTGTCCTCCCGGAATCAAGCAACGTGACCGGCAGCATTGATGGCGTCATGGTTGGGGTCGCCGGGGAGGGGCAGGACGGGTACTGGCACTCAATCATCCTTGAGGCACCTGTGAAGGCCGGCTCGTCGGAGATCGGTAAGGCTGAGATCTTCTACGACTCGAAGACGGCGTTTACATACAACGGCCAGCCTGAGAGGCCCGACCTCGAGTCGCTCACAGGTCGTCAACCGAAGGTGCACGCAGAGTACAAGCACGGCTCCGGCAAGAACGCATGGCGCCCGATGGCCACAAGAATCGATTTGGCCTGGACCCCTTAGGGTGCCGCCCGCCGCCCAACACGCGCATCCAGCAGACAATACGCCGCATGAGAGCTAGTCTCGGATGGAAGCGCTTGGCGGCGTATTGCAGCTGATGCGCTACACGTTGGATGGACCTGGCGTGTCCGGGTCACGTGCCTCTCGCGGCGCAGCTGCCACACGAGGCGTCTCAGCTCACCGCGTCCTTCACCAGCGCGGCGATCCTCGCCTCTTCCGCGGCGGTCAATTTCGTGAGCGCAAAGGCGACCGGCCACATGTGACCTTCGTCGAGGTGCGCCTTGTCGCTGAAGCCGAGCGTCGCGTACCGCGCCTTGAATTTGTGCGCCCCCTGGAAGAAGCAGACCACGTTCCCGTTCTTGGCGTAGGCGGGCATCCCGTACCACAGTCTCGGCGAGAGGCTGGGGCCGCTGGCAGTGATGATTGCATGGAGCCGCTCGCCCATGCCGCGATCCGGTTGCGGCATTGCGGCGATCACGGCACGTACCTCGGTCTCGCCATCGGCCTTCTTACGAGCCGGCTTCGCGGCCTTTGCCGCGTCCTTGCCCGTCTTGTTCTCAGCCATGAGACGGCCACCTCCTGTGTCGTGCCCTTGTCGTCTCCGCGTCCGGTTGTCCAGACCGAGGATCGTGCTGCAGTTGTGATGGTTCTTTCCCCCGCGTACCTGCATTTGCGAGACAACTACACGCATTCAAGAAGCGGCCACCTGACTTCAAGTTTGAATCGCAACACTTCCGCTGAGAACGCCTACGCTCGTGCATAGCACTCCTCCGGTGTCCTGAAGCCCAATCGCTTCCTCGGCCTGGTGTTGAGCTTGGTG